>NZ_JBFAXI010000005.1:0-205255 GCF_040680735.1 Streptomyces sp. NPDC051987
CACCCGAAGTCCCGCCCGCCGCGAGGCACTGGCGCCCCCGAAGGGGCGCGGGGAACTGCGCGAGCAACCCCCACACACCCGCACCCGAAGTCCCGCCCGCCGCGAGGCACTGGCGCCCCCGAAGGGGCGCGGGGAACTGCGCGAGCAACCCCCACACACCCGCACCCGAAGTCCCGTCCGCCGCGAGGCACTGGCGCCCCCGAAGGGGCGCGGGGAACTGCGCGAGCAACGCCCACACACCCGCACCCGAAGTCCCGTCCCGCCCGCCGCGAGGCCGGGGCTACTTGTTCTTGCCGTTGCCCTTGCCCTGGCCGCCGTTCCCCCGGCTGGTGCCGTTCCCGGCATGCGAGGCACCCTTGGCGGACTTGCCGGCCCCGCTCGAACGGCTCGGCTTGGGCGTCGCCGCCGCCAGCTGCCCGGAGCAGTAGGCGGCCACCTTGTCCGCACCGCCCGCTGCCGCGACCAGCCGCTGCCAGGCCGTCGCGCCCAACGCCTTGCCGTGCCCCTGGACCTGCTCGTAGGCACGGCAGTGCGCCACGGTGTCCTGGGCGGTGGCGGGCCGGTCCGTCGGCCTGGCCCGCTGCCCGGCGGACGGCGCGGAGGAGGCCGCACCGCCCGGCAGGGCCGCGGCGGCCGCCGAGGGACTCGTGGTCCCCCGGCCAGGTCCGGCACCCTCGCCGGACGAACCGGCGGAACCGATGGCCGCGACCGCCACGCCGCCCAGGGCGAGACTGGCGAAGACGACGCCGAACGTCAGCCTGGCCGGGCGCCGGGCCCGCCGCTCGGCCGCCGGCCGCCAGTCGTCCCGGCGCCGGGTACGCGTGCGACCCGCGCCCCCCGCACGGGCGGCCCGGAACGCGGCGACGGCGTGCCGCTCGCCCTCGGCCGGAAGCTCGGCCGCCCGGACGGCGGCGGCCAGCGCCGTCTCCAGCGCGGCGTCCTCCCCCGCCGTGCCGTCACCAGCGTCCCGGCGGTCCGGCAGGGTGCCGTCGGGCCGCGCACGTCGACGGCTCCCTGGCCCGTCGCCGCTCAGCCGTTCACCCATGTCCGTTTCCGTTCCTGTCCGACCGCTTCGATTCGCCCGCTGTCCCGGTTCCGGCGCCCGTCTGTCGATCCTGTCGCGGTTGTCCTTCATGTCGACTCCCCCAGCGCGCCGGAAGCCGCATCCGTCACACCCTCCTCGGCCGCACCGCCGATGCCCAGCTGACGGGCGAGGCGCTTCAGGCCCCGGTGGGCAGCGGTGCGCACGGCGCCCGGACGCTTGCCCAGGACGCGTGCGGCGGCGGGGCCGTCCAGACCGACCACGACCCGCAGGAGCACGGCCTCGGCCTGGTCCCGCGGCAGGCCGCGGATCAGCTCCAGGGCCCACTCGGTGGAGAGGGACTCCAGGGCCTGCTCGTGCGTGTCGTGCGGACCGGCCAGATGCAGGACGTCCTGGTCGGTGCCGCCGGCCTGCGGCCGTACCCGCCGCCGGCGCAGGTGGTCCAGCGCCCGGTGCCGGGCGATCGTCGCGGTCCAGCCGCGGAAGCCGGCCCCGTCACCCCGGAAGCGCCCGAGGTCGCGGGCTATCTCCAGCCACGCGTCGGACGCCACGTCCTCCGCGTCGTCGCCGACGACACCGCGGAGGTAGCCAAGGAGGCCCGGCTGGACGATCCGGTAGGCGATCGCGAAGGCGCTCTCGTCGCCGTCCTGGGCGCGCGCGACCGCCGCGCCCAGTTCCCCGTCGTACTCCTGCACACGCCGGGGTTGCCGTACCTGGCCCAAGATTGCCCTCGTTCGCACCGATCACAGCCGAGTCCACGTCGACCGCCGTGCTCCGGTCGCGACGACGGCCCCATGGTGACCAGCGTGCGCCCTCACAGAAACGTCACAGTGCCACAGGAGCGGCAGACGGCGTGACGCCTGGGCGCTGCCGTGCGCTCCCCCTGTCATGAGTACCTACCTCCGTCTGCGAGCGGTGCCGCCCCCGGCGCTGCGCAACAGTCCGGCCTGGCTGGAGCGGCTCTTCGCGAGCGACGCGGAGAGCGGCCGGGGCCCGGCCGTACCCTCCCGCGAGGAACTGCTGGACGAGTGCTGTCTCGACCAGGCGCGCCTCTACGCCGCCGCTCCGCCGACCGGTCCCGGGGACCGGCCGCAGGCCCAGGTGGTGCTCGGTGGCCGCCCTGTGTTCCGCACCGACCGGCACAAGCCCCCGCTGCTGGTGCTCACGGCGGCCCAGGCCCGCCGGGTGGCCGGATTCCTGGAGCGGGCCGACTTCGAGGCCCTGTGGGAGGCCGCCCGCACGGGACTGCTGCCCCGCTACGGCGGAGCCACCGCGGAACCCGAGACGTCGCGCGCGTTCGCCGCGGCCCACCAGGAGTTGCGGGCGTTCTACGCGCACACGGCCGACTGCGGCGACGCGGTGGTGAAGTGGCGGTCCGAGAAGTGCGCGCACAGCTGAGACGGCCGAGGCGGGAGGTGTAACAGTTTCCGCCCGCCGCGCTCTCTCCATGCGGACGACCACGTCGGTCGTCATGGAGAGGGGCGGGACCACTCGTGCAGCGGACGGGCGACAGCGGGGCAGCGTACGGCCAGGAGCCGTACGGACGCACCGGCTACGGACACACCCATGGCCAGGCGACCACCGCCACCACCAGCACCACCGCCGCCTCAGGCACCACCGCCACCACCAGCACCGCCGCCACCTCCCGCACCGTCAGCACCACCGCCGCCGCCCCCGGCACCACCCCCCTCACCGCGCCTCCCGGCGCCACGGCCACGGTGGAGCGGCCCGCTCCGCACGGTGTCGTCCGAACCGTGCCGCCCGCGGACCCCGAGACCGTCGGCCACCCCGTGCCGGAGCCGGAGCCGCCGGAGAGCGACCGGGTCCGGCCGGTCTTCGTGGACGCCTCGGGACGCCGCCAGCGTCGCGTGCGGCGCGTCGCGCGGCTGCTGGTGCTCCCCGCCGGTGCCTATGCCGCGCTGCTGGTCAGCGCGTTGCTGGGCGGCCCCACCCTCAGCACCCCGTTCGTGCCGCTGCCCCTCCCGGACCCCACGCACCCGGCCGCCGCACCCCACGCGACCGCCCCCGGCTCTGCCACCGGTGCGGCGCCGGCGGCGGGGAGCACCGACGCCGGCGCGGCGGACGCGACCTCCGCCGCCACGGTGCCCCAGGCGGCCGTCGACCTGACCGGCCGGCCGACGGCCGCGACCACTCCCGCGGCCTCCGCCACCGCCGCCACCTCCGAGTCGCCCGCGTCGCCCGCGTCGCCCGCGTCGCCCGCGTCGCCCGCCGGAACCGCTACCGCGGCCCCCGGACCGACCACGACCGCCGACCCCACCACCAGCGCCCCGGCGAGCGCCGCTCCCACCGGCACCGCCGCACCCTCCACCAAGGGGCGGGCCAACGCCGCGTCCCACAAGCCCGTGAAGTCACCGAAGGCCCAGCCGTGACCCGTCCGACCTCCCCGGCCGCCCCTGCCGGTGGCCCCGCCCCGACCGGTCGGCGGCGCCGCACCGCCGTGCTCCGCCGCCGCGGCCGTACCCGCCAGGTGGTCCCCCGCACCCACTGGCTGCTGCTGTCCGTGCTCGTGGTGACCCTCTCGACCGCGCTCCTGCTGCAGGGCTACACCCACCACATGTTCGGGATCACCTCGGACGACGTGACCGGCCCGCCCGGCCGTGCCGACACGGTGCCCGGCCGGGTGGTCCACGGCGGCCCGGTGATCGCGGACGCCGCCGGCTCCCCGCACACCGCCCGCCCGAAGGCCCGCACCATCGCCCTCACCTTCGACGACGGTCCCGACCCGGTCTGGACGCCGCGCATCCTGGACGTGCTGCGCCGCAACCACGTGCACGCGACCTTCTTCGTCGTCGGCACCCAGGTCGTGGCCCACCCGGAGCTGGTCCGCCGGATCGTCGCCGAGGGCCACCAGATCGGCGTCCACACCTTCACCCACCCCGACCTGTCCCGCCTCGCCCCGTGGCAGCGGTCCCTGGAACTGCGCGAGACGCAGCTGGCGGTGGCCGGCGCGGCCGGTGTCACCACCGCGCTGCTCAGGCCGCCGTACTCCGCGGAGAACGACTCGCTGGACGACGCCGACTGGTCCGTCCTGAAGCAGGCCGACAGGGCCGGGTACGTCACGGTGCTCTCCACCCTGGACGCCGAGGACTGGCAGCGCCCCGGCACGGCGCGCGTCCTCGCGAACGCCACTCCGCACGGCAGGGCCGGCCAGGTCCTGCTGATGCACGACGCCGGCGGTGACCGCTCCCAGACCGTCGCCGCCCTGACCACCCTGATCCCCCGGCTCAAGGCACAGGGCTACCGGTTCGCGACGGTCGGCGCCGCGGTCGGCATGACCGGCGCCGTCCGGCCCGCCGGACCGGGCGACCACCTGCTGGGCACCGCCCTCATCGGGATGCTGCGGCTCGGCGACCGGACCATCGGGCTGCTCGGCGTGCTGATGTACGCGGCCGGGGCGGTCAGCGCGCTGCGCGCCGCGATCGTGCTGATCGCGGCCCGCCGCCACCGCCGCCTGCGCAGCGGACGCCGGGCCGCGCCCTGGGGACCGCCGGTGACCGAACGGGTCAGCGTCATCGTCCCGGCGTACAACGAGAGCGCCGGAATCGAGGCGGCCGTACGCTCGCTGGTCGCCTCGGACCATCCGGTGGAGATCATCGTGGTGGACGACGGGTCGACCGACGGCACCGCAGATCTCGTCGAGTCCCTGGGGCTGCCGGGGGTACGGGTGATCCGGCAGCGGAACGCCGGCAAGCCCGCCGCGCTCAACACCGGGCTGGCGGCGGCGAGTTGCGAGCTGGTCGTCATGGTCGACGGCGACACGGTCTTCGAACCCGACACCGTCCGCCGCATCGTGCAGCCCTTCGCCGATCCGCGGACGGGCGCCGTGTCCGGCAACGCGAAGGTCGTCAACCGCGGTGGCCTGCTGGGCCGTTGGCAGCACATCGAGTACGTGGTCGGGTTCAACCTGGACCGCCGCCTGTTCGACCTCGCCGAGTGCATGCCGACCGTGCCCGGAGCGGTGGGCGCGTTCCGCCGCCGGGCCCTGCTCGCGCTCGGCGGGGTCAGCGACGTCACCCTCGCCGAGGACACCGACCTGACCATGGCCCTGTGCCGGGCCGGCTGGCGCGTGGTGTACGAGGAGGGCGCGGTCGCCTGGACCGAGGCACCCGCGTCGCTCGGCGCCCTGTGGCGCCAGCGGTACCGGTGGTGCTACGGCACCCTGCAGGCGATGTGGAAGCACCGCGGCGCGCTGACGCAACGCGGTTCCGCCGGCCGGCTCGGCCGCCGCGGCCTGCTCTACCTGCTCCTCTTCCAGGTCCTGCTGCCGCTGCTGGCTCCGGTGGTCGACGTCTTCGCCCTCTACGGCCTGGTCTTCCTCGACCCGCTTCGGGTCACCGCCCTGTGGCTCGCCTTCCTGCTGCTGCAACTGCTGATGGGCCTGTACGCGTTCCGCCTGGACGGCGAGCGTCCGGGCCCGCTGTGGAGCCTGCCGCTCCAGCAGTTCGTCTACCGCCAGCTGATGTACCTGGTGGTCGTCCAGTCCGTGTTCACGGCAGTGTCGGGCTCCCGGCTGCGGTGGCAGCGCATGGAGCGCTACGGCAGCCTGCGGGCACCGGCGCCGGTGGAGGCACCCGGCGAGGACCGTCCGCCGCGGGTCCCCGCCTGAGCCGTGCGAACCCTCCGAGCTCTCCGAGCCGTCCGAGCCGTCCGAGCCCTCCGAGCCGCGGTCGGCCTCGGCAGGGGACGCCGTCGCGGTCCGGTGTGCGGGCCCGGTCAGTGCGTGCCGCGGAAGATCTCCCTGGCCTCGCGCACCGCGTAGTGGACCAGCACGTACCCGGCGGCGGGGTCGGCCCACCACAGGCCGGCCGCGGCGTTCAGCACGAGGCCGGCCAGCACGGCGGCGGCCAGCAGGCCGTCGATCAGGGTGACCCTGCCCTCGGTCCGGAGCACGGGGTTGTCCAGTGCGCTGCCGGTGCGTGCCTTGCCCGCGGCGAGCGCGAACATCACCACGGCCGTCACCGCCGTCCAGCCGATGCCGAGCGGCGAGGGGCGGGGCCGGAACCCGGTGGCCAGCACCCAACTGGACTGCACCAGGAGATACACCGCCAGCAGTGCGAAGCCGGCACCGATCAGCTTCAGCGCGCGGCGCCTGCGGTCCTCGCCGGTACCGGAGAGTTCCCAGACCACCACGGCGGAGGCGCCGATCTCGATCAGGGAGTCCAGGCCGAACCCGGCCAGCGCCACGGATCGCGCCCCGGTCGCGGCCACGGCGAGCACCCCGATGCCGATCACGTTCCAGCCGAGGGTGGCGTACTCCAGGGCGAAGCCGCGGCGGACGAGTGTCCCGCGGGTGGCGTCGTCGATGCTGGTCACCGGGGGATCCTCGCAGGCCCGCGCGGGGATCGGGAAGGCTCCTGGCAGATCCGCGCACGGCCCTGGGCTCACGCGCCGGGCGGGCGGAAGGAGACCTGCCGGCGGGCGGCCGCGTCGATCTCGTCGACGGTGAGGAGGGGAGTGGCCCGGGTGCGGAGCGCGCCGCTGGCCTTGACGCCGAGGCTGACGGCGGCCATGGAGACATGGTCGGGGAAGTCGAGGATGCCCACGAAGTCGTCCTCCCCGAAGGCGAAGTACATGGCCTCGACCGTCCCGCCGAGGCCGGCGACGACCTGCTCGACGGCGGCCCGCCGCCCGCTCGCCCCTTCCTTGAGCAAGCCCTGCGTCCCCTCGGGGGTGTAGGCGGCCTGGATGAGGAACTTCGGCATGGGGCGCTCCTGCCCGTGAGGTGTCCGGTACGCACCATGCCCTTCCCGCCCTGACACCGCGGGCCGCCCACCGCCCTTCCGGATTCACCCGTAAGCCACTCCCCCAGGACGTCGTGGCGGCCAGGCGGGGCGGTGGCTCGTGTTCTCTCCCGTGTTCTATGAGGTCGGTCACAGGGTTGCAGCAATCACTCGGCATGCTTAGTAGACACGACACAGGGGACATCTGAGTATTTGTCCTTTTTGGGGTGGGTAGCGGCTCCGGCGCACCGTCCGGAAGCGCGCTCGGCCGGCCGACGCGTCCATTCCCCCGTGCCGCACGGTTTCTGACGCCGCGACAGTTCCTGCGGAGCGCCGCCGCGCACGGACCGGGCAGCGTCGCACCGCCCTGGCACGGTCCGCGGACCTACGAGGCGACGTAGTGGCGGGGACCCTTTGCGCTCCCTGTGGGGCCGTTCTAAGAATGTCGCCCCACAGGACGTCGCCGCAGTTCGGAACCGGTGCCGCACGCGGAGCCGACCCCGCGCCGGGCGCTCGGCGTCACCGAGTGAGTAGGAGCCCCCCACATGAACCCGTCCCGCACGTCCGCGCGCCCCGTCGCGCTCGCCCTCGCTCTGGGCCTGGGTCTGGCCACCGCCGCGCTGGGCGCGGCGGCACCGGCGAGCGCCCGGACCGCCGCCGCCCCGTCCGCCGCCACCGGTACCACCGTGGCGCGGTACGGCGGGGCGGGTGAGGAGGCCGCGAACAACACGGCGTTCTTCCAGGCCGTGCTCAAGTCGGTCGCGGCGAAGCGCGCCGCCCAGCCGGCCGGGCAGGCGGTGACGATCTCCTACGACGCCTCCCGGGCACCGAGCTTCCGTTCGCAGATAGCGAGCGCGGCCGCGATCTGGAACAGCTCCGAGTCCCACGTCAAACTCCGGGAGGCGTCGAGCGGTGCCGACTTCTCCTACTACGAGGGCAACGACTCGCGCGGGTCCTACGCCTCCACCAACGGCCACGGAAGCGGCTACATCTTCATCGACTACACCCAGGCCCGGCAGTACGACTCGGTCCGCGTCGTCACCCACGAGACCGGGCACGTTCTGGGCCTGTCCGACGACTACAGCGGGCCGTGCAGCGAGCTGATGTCGGGCGGCGGCCCCGGGCCGTCCTGCACCAACCGCTACCCGAACGCCACCGAGCGCGCGCGTGTCGACCAGTTGTGGGCCACCGGGCTCGCGCAGGCCCCGGGCGGCACGGCGAACCAGCCCACCTCGCCCTCCTCGCCCACCCTGCCCTCCTCGCCCACCCTGCCCACCTCGCCCACGTCGCCCACCCTGCCCTCCTCGCCCTCCGCCCAGCTGCGCACCGTGCCGCAGATGCCGACGGTGACGCCGGGCCGGGGTCCGGGGGTCCCGGTCCTCATCACGCCCTGGTGACCGGCGTCGGCCGGTACGGGGTGATGGCGCGCCAGGCCCGCTCGACGTACTCCTCCTTCTCCCCGACCAGGGCGACGTGGCGCAGCGCGCTCTCGGCGGCGTCACGGCCCCGAAGGCGCGCGACGACCCAGGGCCTGGTGGTCG
This sequence comes from Streptomyces sp. NPDC051987, assembly GCF_040680735.1. NCBI lineage: Bacteria > Bacillati > Actinomycetota > Actinomycetes > Kitasatosporales > Streptomycetaceae > Streptomyces > Streptomyces sp. NPDC051987. The sequence continues at coordinate 8,325 of NZ_JBFAXI010000005.1, forward strand.
GGTCGGTGCGGGCGGGGACGGAGTCGAGCAGGCCCAGCCCCGCCGGCCGCGACCGCGCCGGACCTCACCGTCCACGTCTCGGGACTGGACCGGCCGACTCCCGCTTCTTACCTCACGCCGTGAACCTGCCCCGCCTTCCGCTCATCTCCCAGAGGGGCGCATGACACCGGGGAACCGAGCGAGGCGACGAGAAGCGGAAGTGAGAAAGCGTGTCGGCCATCAGTCAGCGGGTGCACCTGCTGCTGCTTTCCGCCTGGACGACCCTCTGGTTCGGCGTGGTCCAGCCGCACGGCGGGTTCTCCTGGCACTACCTGCGCACCGGTGGGGAGCTGCTCTACGCGGGCTCGGGCAGGGCGGACGGTGGCCTGAACCTGTACGCCCACCACCCCGAACTCCAGATGGGCCCGGTGAGCTTCCTGGCGGCGGGCCTGTTCAACCCTCTTCCCGAGTCCGACGGACAGCTCCTGGCCGCCGCCCTGATGTCCCTGTTAGGTCTGCTGATCCTGGTGGTGGTCGGACGCAGCGCCGCCTGGCACCTCCTCGGCACGGGCACCAACCACCGGCGACTGCGCCAGCGGGTGCTGGTCGCGGGCCTGGCCTTCATCCCGATGTGGATCGAGGTCGCCGTCCGGTTCGGCCACCTCGACGACGTCCTGGCACTCTTCTTCACCACCCTCGCCGTCTGGGCTCTCACTCGCGGCAACCCCGCCGCCACGGGCGCCTTCCTGGCCCTGGCCATGGACTCCAAGCCGACCGCGCTGGCCTTCCTGCCGCTGCTGCTCGCGCTGCCGAGGAAGCAGTGGCTGCGCGCGGGCCTGTGGTGCGCGGCGCTGGTCGCGCTCGCCTGGCTGCCGTTCCTCCTCAACGCCCCGCAGTCGCTGACCGCGGCCGAGTTCACCATCCCCAACCAGCCCGCGTCCGCGCTGCACTGGCTCGGCGTCGACGATCCCCGCACCCCTCCCTGGGACCGGCCGGCCCAGGCCACGGCGGGGCTGGCGCTGGGGTGCGTCGCGGTCTGGCGAGGCCGCTGGCCCGCCGTCGTCCTGCTCGGCGCCAACGCCCGGATCGCCCTGGACCCCAGCGTCTACACGTACTACACCGCCTCCGTCCTGCTGGGCACACTGCTGTGGGACGTGATCGGGCAGCGGCGTCTGGTCCCCTGGTGGAGCTGGATAGCCCTGCTCACGTTGTACGGCACGGTCTTCGTCGTCCCGGACGACGCGGCCCGCGGCCTGATCCGCCTGGGCTTCGTCATCGTCTCCACCGCATACGTCCTGCTCTGGCCGGTACGAGACCGACGCCGCCGCCGCTCCCCGTCCCGCACCGGACGGACGGCAGCCGACCAGGCGCCGGACGCGGCGAAGAGAGCCACGCCCGGCGCACCGGAACAGCCGCTCCTGTGACCTCTCGCGACGCACGGCCACGGGTGCGGAAGACCCCGAGCGCCTCGTGTCCCACCTGACGGAAGCGGACGATGCCGACGGAACGGCCGCCGTAGACTCGGGCCGCCCGCGGCCCGGAGGGCGAGCGGGTGCCGTCACCAGGAAGGGACCAGTACGGTGAGTGCAACGGCGCGGAGCGACGCCCCGATCTACGAACGGCTCATACGCGAACGGGGCGATGTGGCCGCCGACGCGCGCAGGACGGCGGAGGCGACCTGGCAGGAGGTCGGCCGGGCCATGGACTTCCGCCTCCCGCGCCCGATCACCACGCGCGACGCCGGCCTCCCCTTCCCCTCCGCGTGATCCCGGAGATCACCACGGGCGCGTGATCCCGGCGATCACCCCGGGCACGCCCTGCTCACAGTCGCCGTCCTGCGTCGTCCGGGTCGCCGCCGAGCGCGGAGACGACGGGCAGCACCGTGCCGGTGGTGTCGGCGAACGCGGGGCTGACGGCCGGGACGCTCACGGCGAAGGGCCTGTCGGTGGGGCGGGGATGTCGGTGGCGGGTATGTCGGTGGCGGGGATGCGTCAGCGCACGCCTGCCGCGTCGAGCAGGGTGGTCACCGTGGGGGCGAGGAGCCCTGTCAGGTGGTCGGCCTGGATTCCCGCGCGGGCACTGGCTCCGTCGAAGACCAGGCTGAGCTGGCGGGCCAGCAGGTCGGGGTCGGCCGCCCCGCCCTGCTCCGCCTCGGCGCGGAAGAAGGCGGTCAGGCCCGCCTTGACCTGATGGGCGACCCGGCTGGCGGGGTGACTCTGGTCCTTGAGTTCGACCTGCACGGCCAGATACCGGCAGCCGCGGAACTCGGGGGCGCCGGCCGCCGCCTCCGCCTGCGTGAAGACGTGCAGGATCCGCTCGCGGGGTGACCGGCCGTCGTCCGCCGCGGGCAGGAGGGCCGCCGTATAGGCCGCGGCGCTCTCTTCCAGGCTCGCCGCCAGCAGCTCGTCCTTGCTCTCGAACAGCTGGTACATGGAGCGCTTCGACACCCCCGCCGCCTTGCACAACGCCTCGATACCGATGGTGACGCCGTCTCGGTAGGTGAGCGTGGCCGCCGCCTCCAGCAACCGTTCCCTGGGGCTCAGCTTCAGTTCGGTGGTCATACCGCGAGGTTAGCCCGGAGCGGCCGAAATCAAAACCGATCGGTTTTCCTCCGCCTCCGACAGCGCTTGCATCGAGAAACCGATCGGTTTACGGTGGTGGAAACTGATCGGTTTCTCAGCTGAGGAGACAGTCATGACTGCTTTGAAGGGCGCGAACGTCCTCGTCACCGGCGGCAGCCGCGGCATCGGCAAGGCCCTGGTGGAAGAGCTGTACGCCCGTGGCGCCGGCAAGGTCTACGCCACCGCCCGCGACCCGCGCACCGTGACCCACCCCGACGCCGTCCCGGTGGCGCTGGAGGTCACCGACCCGGCCTCCGTGGCCGCGGCCGCCGCCCAGGCGGACGACGTCACCGTGCTGATCAACAACGCCGGCGCCTCGGTCAACGCCTCCTTCCTCGACTCCCCGGTCGACGACGTGCGCCGGGAGTTCGAGACCAACTTCTACGGCCCGCTCCTGGTCACCCGCGCCTTCGTGCCGGTCATCGAGCGCAACGGCGGCGGCCACCTCCTCAACGTCCACTCGGTGCTCTCCTGGCTCGCGCTCGCCAACTCCTACAGCGCCTCCAAGGCCGCCCTCTGGTCGCAGACCAACTCCCTGCGCCTGGAACTCCAGCCGCGCGGCATCGGGGTCACCGGACTGCACGTGGGCTACGTCGACACCGACCTCGCCGCCGACGTCGACGCCCCCAAGTCCGACCCGCGCGTGGTCGCCGCACTCGCCCTGGACGGCATCGAGACGGGCGCGCACGAGGTGCTCGCCGACGACATCTCGCGCCAGGTCAAGGCGGGCCTGGCCGGCGACCTGGCCGGGCTCTACCCCCAGCTGGCCAAGTAACCGCCCCGTCCGCCTGAGCCGGGGTCCGCCGCGCGGCGACCTCACGCATCAACTCCGCGAGGAGACGCAGCTGCCGCTGTCTTGCCTGCACGGCCCTGCGCCTCGCCTGTCGTGCGTCGTCCACGACTCCCCAGGCCGTGTAGCAGGTGAGGGCGAACCACAGTGCGGCGCGGACGTAGGCGTGCTGACGCAGATCGTCGACGACCAGGACGCAGCCGCCGAGGGAGAAAACGACGCCCTGCCATCGCTCCAGCGCATCAGCGTTCCGCTTCAGCCATGACTCCTGCGTGGCCTTGTCCTCGGTCATGTTCTCGCCTTGATCGCCTACCGCGCCGATGCCGGTGCCGGTGGCACCGAGCCGGACGATACCTCGCGGTCGGCGGGCGGCAGCGTCGGACAGCGAAAGGTTTTCGGCTCGCGGCAACCTTTGCGGTTCCGGCGCCCACAAGGAGTCGGATCCGGCCAGTCCCGGTGGCCGGATCCGCTTTTCCCCTGGGAACGGTATGCAAGGAGAGCACCTCCCCATGAAGAACCCCACGCACGGCGGGCGTCGCGGGCGTCACCGCCGCCGCTGGACCGCCACCGCCGTGCTGCTCGGCGCGCCCCTCGCCGTTGTGCCGTATCTCCTGTTCGTGCAGGAGGACTCGCAGGCCGCGACGGTCGACGGCAACGCCTACTACGAGCTGGTCTCCGTGCGCAGCGGCAAGGTGCTGGACGTCAACGGCTTCTCCACCGCCGACGGCACCCGGATCCAGCAGTGGACCGACCAGCGCACCGCCAACCAGCAGTGGAAGCTGAAGTCCGTGGGGGACGGCTACTACGAACTGGTGAACCGCAACAGCGGCAAGGTCCTGGGCACAGCGGGCGGTTCAACCGCGCGGACGGCCGCCGCCGAGCAGCAGACCGAGAGTTCCTCCCCGTCCCAGCAGTGGCGGATCGACGAGGTGAGCGGTTCCGACGCCGTCACCCTCACCTCCCGCAGAAGCGGCCAGGTCCTGGACGTCTCCGGAGGCTCCTCGGCCAACGGGGCGGCCGTCATCCAGTATCCCGGCCACGGCGGCACCAACCAGCAGTGGAAGCTGGTGAAGATGGCCGCCCCCTCGGCGGGTGGAGCCGGCAGTGCGGACGCCAAGTCCGCGTCCGGACCGTACGTGTGGAAGAACGCCCAGGTGGTGGGCGGCGGTTACGTCACCGGTCTGGTGTTCAACCAGAAGCAGAAGGGCCTGCTGTACGCGCGTACCGACATGGGCGGCGCCTACCGCTGGGACACCGGGGCCGAGCAGTGGATCCCGCTGACCGACTGGGTCGGCGAGAAGGACTGGAACCTGCTGGGCATCGACTCGCTGGCCACCGACCCCGTCGACCCCGACCGGCTCTACCTCGGGACGGGCACCTACACCAACGACTGGGCGGGCAACGGCGCGATCCTGCGCTCGACCGACCAGGGCCGCACCTTCCAGCGCACCGACCTGCCCTTCAAGCTGGGCGGCAACGAGGACGGCCGCGGGGCGGGCGAGCGGCTGGTGATCGACCCCTCGGACCACGGCACCCTGCTCCTCGGCACCCGCAAGAACGGCCTGTGGCGCAGCACCGACTACGGCGTGACATGGAGCCAGGTCTCCTCGTTCCCCGTCAAGGACGGGGCGAGCAGCGGCGGGGGCATCTCCTTCGTGACGTACGGCCCGGCCGGCAGCAGGACGATCTACGTCGGTGTCGCCGACAGGTCCACCTCCCTGTACCGCTCCACCGACGGCGGCAGCACCTGGCAGGCCGTCCCCGGCGAGCCCACCGGCCAGATGCCGCAGCACGGCGTGGTCTCCGGTGACGGTTCGCTGTACCTGACGTACACCGACGCCCTCGGACCCAACGGTGTGACGGCGGGTTCGGTGTGGAAGTACACGCCGGCCGGCGGGGCATGGAAGAACGTCTCCCCGTCCCAGGGCGGTTACGGGTTCTCCGGTCTGGCCGTCGACCCGCAGAAGCCGTCCACGGTGATGGTCACCACCCTCGACCGCTGGTGGCCCCAGGACGAGCTCTACCGCACCACCGACGGCGGTGCGACCTGGAAGGCGCTGGCCGACAAGTCGGTGCGGGACGCCTCCGCCGCTCCTTACGTCGGTACCGGCATCGGGCACTGGATGACCGCCCTGGCCATCGATCCCTTCGACTCCGGGCACGTGCTGTACGGCACCGGCAACGGCGTCTGGCGCAGCAAGGACGCCAATGCCTCCGACAGCGGCGGCACCAGCCACTGGACGTCGGGGGCCGTGGGGCTGGAGGAGACCTCGCTGGCGGACGCGATCGCCCCGCCCGGCGGCGCCACCCTCATCACCTCCATGGGCGACCAGGGCGGTTTCCGGTACGGCGGCTCCCTGACCGAGGAGCCCGCCGGGAGGCTGAAGAACCCGCTGATGAGCAGCAGCACCGACATCGACTTCGCCCAGTCCGACCCCTCGATGATGGTCCGTGTCGGCCGTGGCGGTGAGCAGGACGGCGCCTACTCCACCGACGGCGGCAGCACCTGGAACGGCTTCAGGGCGGAGCCGGTCAGCAGCTCCCAGATGGGCCATGTCGCGCTTGCGGCGGACGGCTCCACCATCGTCTGGACCGAGGACGGTCAGGTCCCGTACCGCTCGACCGACAAGGGTTCGAGCTGGTCGAGGGTGAGCGGCCTGGGCACCGACGCCGAGGTCGTCGCCGACCGCTCGTCGGGCAACACCTTCTACTCCCTGTCCGGCGGCACCCTCTACGCCAGCACCGACGGCGGCGCGACCTTCACCGCCCGCGCCGGCAACCTGCCCTCCGGCCGGCTCACGGCCGTCCCCGGCATCGCCGGGGACCTGTGGATCGCCGGCGGTGACAGGGGGCTGCTGCACTCCACCGACGGCGGCCGCACCTTCACCACCCTCACGACGGTGAAGTCCGCCTCCGCCCTCGGCTACGGCAAGGCCGCACCGGGCGCCGACTACCAGGCCCTGTACCTGATCGGCACCGTCAAGGACGTCACCGGAGTCTTCCGCTCCACAGACAAGGGCGCCACCTGGCTCCGCATCAACGACGACGCCCACCAGTGGGGCGCCATCGGAAGCCTCGGCGTCATCACCGGCGATCCCGACACCTACGGCCGCGTCTACATCGGCACCAACGGACGCGGTCTGCAGTACGGCGACCCGTCGTCCTGACCCCGACGCCCGACCGGTTCGTGAGCCTGGACGGCCCCCGGAACTTCGGGACGGCCGTCCGAGCGGTCATCGACACGGTCAGGACACGACGGAGCGCTGGGGCACGGTGCCCGCGTCGGTCGGCGTGGAGCGGGTGGTGTACTGCGGTACGGGGGCGTCGTCGCGGCCGGTGTCGCGCACGAGTCCGTACCGTTCGCGGTCGGCGGAGTGCGGGGCGGGAGGACTGGCGAGGTCGTCGGCTGTCTGCTGCCAGGAGGAGGGCAGGACGTCGAGGTTGTAGTCGGCCTGGGTTTCGTTGAGGTGGAGTGTGACGCTGCCGTCGAGGTAGTAGTACTCGTTCTGCCACATCTGCTGGGCTCCCGGCGGCAGGGTGATCAGCCCTTGCTGCCGGTTGCCCATCCAGGTGCCGTCGGCGGTCGCGCCCGGCTGGCGGTCGTCCATGCGGTGGCCGCCGCCCGAGGCCACGTGGAACAGCCTTCCTCGCAGTCCGGTCCACGAGGGCATGGTCAGCAGCCCGGGGCGCAGCCCGTACATCACGTCCCAGTGGACGGTGAAGTAGCCCTTCCCGCGCAGTACCACCGTGTCCCCTCGGTGGACGAGCTGGTAGCCGTCCAGGTGTCTCTTCAGCCCCGTCATCGTCACCGCGGTCTGCGGGCGGCGGGGCAGTGCGGCGGGCGGCCGGTCCGGCGGTGGCGCGCTGTCCACGGTGTCGACCACGGACCCGTACCGGGGCAGGGGCAGGGGCCGGGGTGAGGGACGCGGGACGGCCGAGCCCTGTGGCGGTGCCGGCCGTGACGGTGATGCGGAGGCAGATGCGGATGCGGATGCGGTGAACGAGGGCGCGGGTGCCGGGCCGGAAGCCGTCGGGGCGGTGGCCGGGCGCGTCGACGGACTGGACCAGGGGGCCGCGTACACGAGCACGCCACCGCCCACGGCGAGCAGCGCACTCGCCGCCACCACGGCCTTCGCGGTGAAGCTCGTCCCCGCTGCCCCGGCGGCCCCGGCCGACCCGGCGGTCCCGGCCGTCCCCGCAGTCGCGGAACCCCCGCTGCCAGACGCGGCCGTGGTGCCGGCCTGGCCGGCCGCCGCCGCGTGCGTTCCCGCGGACAGCCACGGGCGCCAGGCCAGCAGTGCCGCCGGCACGGGCAGGAGGGCCAGGGACGCCAGCAGGCCTTCCGGGGCCAGCAGGCCTTCCTCGTGGCGCACGCACCGCGGGCACTGGCGCACATGGCGGCCGAGGCGTTTGCGCCACAGGCCGCTCGGGGCCCCGTTCCAGTCCACGGTCAGCCGGGTCAGTTCCCCGCATGCGGGCCTGGCCGCGAGGGCTCGGACGATGACGCGGGAGATGTGCAGGCGCTCCTTCATGCGCTGCACCCGTACAGCCGCCTGATGGCCGGACATGTCCAGAGCGGAGGCGAGTTCGGCCCGGCCGAGCCGGCCGGCCGTCTCCAGCCACCACAACGACAGCAGTTCCCGGTCGTCCTCGTCGAGCCAGCGGGTCGCGCGCACGGACTCGGCACGCTGCCCGGACAGCCGCAGGTCGAGGATGACCCCCTCGGCGACGTCGGCGGCCGGGTCGGGCCGGTGCTCGGCCGCGTCGAACGCCGCTCCCGTCGTCTCCCTCCTGCCGCGCCTGCGGATCTGGTCACGGACCTCGTTCACGGTGATGGTGATCACCCAGGACCGGAACGCCTCCGGGCGCTCCAGTCCCCCGATGCCGCGCAGGACGCGCACCATCGTCTCCTGGACGATGTCGTCGACGTCGTCGCGGTACGGGTGCGCACGCGCCGCGACGCTGTAGACCAGCGGAAGCGTCCGGGAGCTGAGCTCTTCCAGAGCGCCGCGATCGCCGGCCCGAGCCGCGGCTATCACGTCGGCCGCGGGCGCGGCATGCCTGGGCATCGGGTCTCCCTTCGACCTGACGCGGGTACGAGGCCCCGCTCGCGCCGACCGAGCCGGGTCGCGGGGCCCTCGGGCGATCGCCGTGGGTGTCGCACCCACCGGCGGCGAAGTCATCGTAAGGGGTGAGCGCCGACGGCCATGGGCGGGCCGGTGGATCCGTGGCGGCCGGGGATCAGCGGGCGTGACGCGGGGACGTGCGCGGACGCGAGCGGCCGCGCACGAAGAAGCAGACCGCGGCGACGCCGGCGAGAACGACGCCCACCAGTCCGGTGCCGGCCCACAGGGCACCGGAGTGGCTGCCGGTGTCCGCCATGGCGCCGGTGGAGGAGTCCAGGGGCGTGGCCGCTCGGCCGGTCCGGGCGGGGGAGGGTGCCGGTGCGCTCGCGGCGGCGGACGGGTGTGCGGTCGTGGCGGACGGGAGAGCGGTGAGCACGGTGTGGGTGTCGCCCCGGCTGACGGAGAAGCGCGCCCCGCCGACGGCGAGGCGGTTACCGGAGACCCTTGCGGTCGTCGAACCGACGGTCAGCTCAGGGGAGTTCCGGGGAAGGAGGATCTTCGCGCCGGTGACGACCCGCAGCCTGCGCAGGGTCGTGTCGCGTGCCCTGCTGAGATCCAGGACGGCCGAGGAACCGGTCAGAGCGACCGCGCTGGACGTCCGCAGAGAGGTCCCGGAGACGATCAGGCCGCCTTTGGCCACGGTGGTGGCGCCGGTGTAGGCGGCGCTGGTGACGGTGGTGGCCGCGGCTCCGCTCTGCGTCACCGATCCGGCACCGGTCACCGCCGGGAGGGAAACGGGGGTTCTGGCGTTGCGGAGCACGAGTGACCCGTTGTCGATCACTTTGTCGAGGGCTCCGCCGGTGTGGAGGCTCCCGTCGCCGCCCGCGGTCCCGGAGCCGAGGCGGAGGGTCGCGTTCCTGTCGATGGTGGTGGATCCGTCGTAGTACTGCGCTGCCGCGAAGGTCACGTCGTTGCCGCTGGTGCCGGCGATGACGACGTCGCCGGCGCCGGGAGCGCCGAGGGTGTCGTGGTACATGCCGCCGCCGATGGGCGCGCCCAGGGTCACCGGTCCGTCGTAGTCGAAGGTGAGCCGGGAGCGCTGCCGTCTGGCGTGCAGGTTGATGTAGACGGTCTGCGCCGTGCCGGGCATGAAGATCTGGTGCGTGGTCCCGTCGCCCCACTGGACGTCGGCGCCCTCGATGTTGGTGCCGCGCTTGTTCAGCTGGTGGGCCACGGGCCGCCAGTTCAGCCCGGGGTCGCTCAGCGACGGCGCCGCCCCGTCACCGCTGTCGCTCCAGCTGTAGACGCCGGTGAGGATCACCTTGCTGCCCGGACGGGAGTGCACGTTGACGTCGTTGCCGTACTCGTGGCTGTAGAAGTTCTGCCGCTGTACGACCGTGTGGTGGAGCGGGGTGTCGATGATCCATGAACCGCGGTTGACGACGGAGCGGGCGCCCGGCAGGTCGGCGGCACAGGTGGTGCTCGCGAAGTTGACGCCCGTGCCGTTGTCGAAGATGCCGGAGAACGGGTTGGTGCCACAGATCTGGAGCGTTCCCCACATGTTCCGGGGCTGGGTGACCAGGCCGGAGCCGCTGATGACGCCCAGGTTGAACAGCCGGGTCAGCGACAGCCGCAGGGTGCCGTCCACCCGGATGTTGTCCTGGTTCTGCTGGTAGCCGGGCGTGTTGTACGGGAAGGACCCGATCAGGCCGGTCGTACCGCCGGTGCCGTACTGGAGGGTCGCCCCCGCGTCCACGGTGACCGCGGGCTGGTCTGGACTGCTGACCACGACGTACGGGTGGTTGCCGCCCGGGATCCGGACCCTCTGGTGCTGCCGGGAGCGCGGCAGGGTGAAGGTGCTGTCCTTGGCGAGGACCAGCGTGCCGGTGCCGGACACGCGAAGGGCTCCTTCACCGCTGATCACGCCGGTGTACGTGTGGGTTCCCCGCGGCACGCGCACGACCGCGTCGCCGGTCAGGACGACGTCACGGTTCGCCAGGACGGCCGAGGTGATGTCGCCGTCCGCGGCGACCGCGCTGCCCACCGCGACCACCGGTGTGACGGCTCCCGCGAGGAGAGCCGACGCCAGGACTAGGTGCCAAGATCGCTTCATCGAGTCAGGGTGCTTCCTGAAGTGCTGGTGATCCTTACGGACGTGTAGACCGGTGGGCGGCCACCGGGATCTCGAAAACTCGGAGAAGTTCTGAAAACCGCGTCGGGACGGCAACCTTCTGGTGCTCCGCGGCAACCAGGAGCCGGAAGACCGAGTCGAACTACCGGATGGACGGGCATGAGGAACACGAAGCACGCCGCGCCGCAACCGTGGCGCAGGCGCGGACCGGTCCCGGGCATTCCCTCGGGGCTGCGGGTCGTCGGGATGCCGGCGTGCCGTCCCTCCGGGAGCGGAGCCGGTGTCGGGACCACCGGCATCCACAGGGAGCCGCTGCCCGCCGACGGCACCGCCGTGCGGCCGGACGCCGCGCAGCAGACCGGCGTCCGGTCCGTCCGGCCTTGACCAGCCCGCCGGTCCGCCTCCACCGCCCCGCAACCGAGCGCGACCGCTGTTCGAATCCGGGGCTGGGCACTGTTAGGCTGCGCTCCCCATTGTTGAACGCGCAAGCAACGCGCACATCATTGCCAGGAGAGGGCGACCGGGGGATGGTCCTCGATGACGCGTCCGCGGAGTTCCACGAATTCTTCGAACGCCACTATGCCGAACTCGCCCGTCTGGCTCACCTGCTGACCGGCGAGACCGACGCGGCGGACGACCTCGCGGCGGATGCCCTGGTAGCCCTGTGGCAGCGCTGGGACCGGATGCGGCAGGCCGACCACCCGCTCGCCTACGCCCGCGGTGTGGTGGCCAACCTGGCGCGCGGACGGATCCGCAGCGCGGTGCGCGAGCGACGCCGGATCGCCCTCTTCTGGTCCCGCAGCCCCGAGAAGGTGGAGGGGCCGGACACGGCGGCCGTGCTGGACGTCCGCGCGGCGCTCGCCCGGCTGCCGTTCCGCAAGCGCGCCTGCGTGGTGCTGCGGCACGCCCTCGACCTGTCGGAGAAGGACACGGCGGCGGCGCTGGGCATCTCGGTCGGTACGGTGAAGAGCCAGACCTCCAAGGGAATGGCCGAGCTGCAAAAGCTGCTCGGCGCACGCGCGGGCGGGGACCTGATGGCAGGGAGGAGGAACCGGTGAACGAGGAGATCGACCGCCGGCTGCGCGAGGCCGCCGAGGCTCACCGGCCCGACCGTGCCAGGATGCTGGCCCGGGTGGAACGCGGCATGGCCGGCCCCCCCGTGCGTCACCGCGCGCGGCCGTTCGCGAGGTCCGGGATCAGGATCGCGCTCGCCGGACTCGCCGCCACCGGCATCCTGGCGACCGGCGGCCTCGCCGTCGCCGCCATCGTCACCCACTCGTCGCCGCCGGCCACCGTGACCACGCCTGCCACCCCGTCGCCGACTGTCAGCGCCCCGCACCCGACATCGGCCCGCCCCACCCCCGTCGCGCCGGCCCCGGCCACCACCCTGGGCACCACCCCGGGCAGCGCGCGCCCGACCCCGTCCGCCACCAGTGCGTCGCCGGCCGCCGACGAGAGCCGGGACGGGGCGCTGTGGTCGGCCGGCTCGGTGGACCCGGCCAGCACCGTCTACTGGACGCAGAGCAACCTCCTCCTGAAGACGACCCAGCCGCTCACCTCGCTCACGATCGAGATGCGGATCGTGCAGACCGGCGGGGTGAAGAGCACCGGCACCTGGCAGACGCTGCCGAGCGGTGACTTCACCGTCACCGTCCAGGAGACCGGCGGCACGCTGGTCTACCGCTGGGTCCTCAAGCCGGGCCAGACCGTGCCGGCCGGGAGCCACGAGTTCGCCGCGCAGTTCAACAACGGCACCGGTGTCCGCAGTGCCGCGGGCGACGGTTACCGCGTCGACGGGCAGGGTTCGGGCGGCTCCAATTCGGTCCGGGGAGGGTTCGTCCCGACCCGTTGAACGGCGCCGCGCGGCAGGGGTACGAGGCCCCTTGCCGTGACGGCGGCCGGGAGAATCCCTCCCTCGACCGCGGCAACCTTTGTGTGCGTGGCGGCAACTGGCGGATGACCAGGGCCGGATCAAGGCCCGCTGCGCCAGAAGGACATGCCGTTGTCAGATCAGAACCGCTCTCATCGCCGCCGTCCGGCAACCCGCCGCGTGCTCGCCGCCGCCGTGGTCCTCGCCGCCGCGGGCGCTGCCGTACCCCTGGTCGCCCAGGCCGCCCACACGCCGAGTTCCCCAGCACTGGGCGCGGCAGCGGCCGACAGCCACCGCTACTTCGGTACGGCCGTGGCTGCCGGAAGGCTCGGCGACTCGACGTACTCCACGCTTCTCGACCGGGAATTCAACATGATCACCCCGGAGAACGAGATGAAGTGGGACACCACCGAACCCTCCCGCGGGTCGTTCAACTTCGCGCCCGCGGACTCGATCGTCAGCCACGCCACCGCGCACGGCCAGCGCCTGCGGGGCCACACACTGGTGTGGCACTCCCAGCTGCCCAGCTGGGTCAAGTCCATCACCGACGCCAACACCCTGCGCGGCGTGATGGACAACCACATCACCACCGAGATGACCCACTTCAAGGGCAGGATCTACGCCTGGGACGTGGTCAACGAAGCCTTCGCCGACGACGGCAGCGGCCGGCACCGCAGCTCGGTCTTCCAGGACGTGCTGGGCAACGGCTTCATCGAGGAGGCGTTCCGCACCGCCAGGAAAGCCGACCCCGCGGCCAAGCTCTGCTACAACGACTACAACATCGAGAACTGGACCGACGCCAAGACGCAGGGCGTCTACAACATGGTCAAGGACTTCAAGTCCCGCGGTGTGCCCATCGACTGCGTCGGCTTCCAGAGCCACTTCGGCGCCGGCGGTCCACCGGCGAGCTTCCGGACCACCCTGTCCCAGTTCGCCGCGCTCGGCGTGGACGTCCAGATCACCGAGCTGGACATCGCCCAGGCGTCGCCGACCGCGTACACCGCCGCCGTCCAGGCGTGCATGAGCGTCGCCCGCTGCACCGGCATCACCGTGTGGGGCATCCGCGACAGCGACTCCTGGCGCACCGGTGAGAACCCGCTGCTGTTCGACGCGGGCGGCAACAAGAAGCCCGCCTACAGCGCGGTGCTCACCGCCCTGGGCAGCACCAACAGCGGCGGTACGCAGGCCGGGGGCATCACGTCCGGCACCGTCTACACGCTCTCCGACGCGGCCGCCGGACGCGCTCTCGACGAGCCCGCGGGACAGAACGGCAACGGCACCCCCCTCCAGGTGTGGGACGCGAGCGGCGCCGCCAACCAGCAGTGGCGGGCCACCGAGAACGGCGACGGCTCCTACACACTGACCAACGTCGCCAGCGGCCGGGTCCTGGACGAGCCGGGCAACCAGACCGGCAACGGCACGAAGCTGCTGGTCTGGGACACCAACGGCGGCGCCAACCAGCGCTGGAAGGCCGCCCGGAACGGCGACGGTTCCTACACGCTGACCAACGTCGCCAGCGGCCGGGCACTGGAGATCCCCGGCGGTCGGACGGCCAACGGCACTCCCGTCCAGATCTGGGACACCAACGGCGGTGCCAACCAGCGCTGGACCTTCCAGCAGGCCGCGGCGCCGAAGAGCACCACGTGTGCTCTTCCGTCGGCGTACCGGTGGACCTCGACGGGTGCGCTGGCGCAGCCGGCGAACGGGTGGGACGCGGTGAAGGACTTCACCACCGTGACGTACAACGGCAAGCACCTGGTCTACGCGTCGAACGTGGCGGGATCGTCGTACGGCTCGATGATGTTCAAGCCCTTCACGAACTGGTCGGACATGGCCTCGGCCGGCCAGACCGGCATGAGCCAGAAAGCGGTGGCGCCCACCCTGTTCTACTTCGCGCCCAAGAACATCTGGGTGCTGGCGTCCCAGTGGGGCGCGTCGCCCTTCGTCTACCGCACGTCGAGCGACCCCACCAACCCCGACGGCTGGTCCGCGCCGCAGCCGCTGTTCACCGGCAGCATCCCCCGCACCGAGTCCGCCACCGGCCCGATCGACCAGACCCTGATCGCCGATGACAAGAACATGTACCTGTTCTTCGCCGGCGACAACGGCAAGATCTACCGGGCGAGCATGCCGATCGGGAACTTCCCCGGCAGCTTCGGCTCGTCGTACACGACGGTCATGAGCGACACGGTCAAGAACCTGTTCGAGGCACCGCAGGTCTACAAGGTCCAGGGCCAGAACCAGTACCTCATGATCGTCGAGGCGCGGGGTGCGAACGAGCAGCGCTACTTCCGCTCCTTCACCGCCACCAGCCTGAGCGGTTCCTGGACCCCGCAGGCCGCCGGCGAGAGCAACCCCTTCGCGGGCAAGGCCAACAGCGGTGCCACCTGGACCGACGACATCAGCCACGGTGACCTGGTCCGCGACAACCCCGACCAGACCATGACCATCGACCCCTGCCACCTGCAGTTCCTCTACCAGGGCAAGTCCCCCGCCGCGACCGGCCCCTACGACCAGCTGCCGTGGCGGCCGGGTGTCCTCACCCTGCAGCGCTGACCGCTGCTCACCGCCTCGTCGAGAAACCCCAGCCGTGCGCCGGCTGGGGTTTTCCGTCGTTCGAGGACCAGAGGGATGCTCGGCGAGGCCTGTCGGGCCGATGGGTGTGCTCCTCCTGGACGACGAAATGCGCCCCCATCGAAGAGATGGGGGCGCATTTCGTCGGCTTCACCTACTTGATGGGTGTACCACCCGAGTTGTGGTATGCGATCGTCTTGTTGATCAGGTTTCCGCCGTCGGTTTCGACCGAGGTCTGTTCCTGCTGCCCCGGACCGAAGAACAGGCCGGCGATGTGGGCGTTCGCGACCTGGTCCATGTGGGCGAAGAACCAGTCCACCTTGTCGTCCTTGTAGTGGTTGAGGGTGTTGTTCTGCGCCATGTTGCCCACGGGGATCTGCCACAGGACCACGGGCTTGCCCACGGACTCGGCCATCGTCTTCCAGAACTGCAGCGTGGCGGCGGCCTTCTGGTCGGTCCAGAAGGTGTCACGGCCGCCGTGGGCCGGCTGCGCGTACCAGCCCGCGTCGCGGTCCGACACGTCGCTGACCAGGAAGTCGGCGTTCTTCGCGCCGAAGTCCTCGTAGGACTTGACGCAAGCCTGCGTGTTGGTCTCCCAGTCGAAGCAGGACAGGTGCATCCCCGCCTCGGCGTTCGGCGCGTACTTGTGCGCCATCGAGATCAGGCACTGGGCGAGCCCGGTGGCGCTGTTCTCCTGCGATCCGCAGTCCGTCGGATTCGCGCTCTTGACCTGTGCGGGAACCTGGTGCGGATCGCCGAGCGAGCGGACGTAGCCCCAGAAGTCGGGTTCGAGGTCGATCGCTGCCTGCGTCTTGCCGATCTTCTGGAGGAAGAAGCGGTAGTCGTTCAGGTAGCGGGTGAGCAGGTCGGTCCGGTTGATGGCCTTGACCTCGCCCGGACCGTCGCCCTCGCCCGCCGCGTCCCCGAGGTCGCGCAACGAGTACCAGGTCCAGAGCATCTTCTGCGGACGCGCGCTGCCCTTGTACGTCGCCTGGGACACCACGTCGTCCCGCCAGGTCACGTACGTGCCGGGCGCCGTGGTGCTGCCGTTCCAGCAGCCCCACCAACCCGACCAGTCGTCGTGGCATTTCGCTGCCGTGTAGTAGTCCGAGGAGGGCGCGGGCTGGCTGTGCACATAGGCGTAGCGCGCGTCGAACGGCGCGGCCTTCGCCGAGTCGTCGGACATCGAGCCGCCGATGACCACCGTGCTGCTGCCCAGGAAACGGGTCGTCGAGCTGCCGCCACCGGCCACGGAAGACGGCGTGGACGACGGCGTGGACGACGCGTGCGAGCCGCTCGGAGCCTGGCTGGTGGGGGCGGTGCTGCTCGGCGCGGTGGTGGGCGTACCGGAGCTGCCGACACTCCCGGCCGGGACGAGTTGCCACTGCTGATCGGCGCCGCCCCGGTCGCGGTTCTGGACGACACCGCTCCCGTCGGCCTTGGCGGCCTTGTCGACATCGACGGCCATGCCACTGAAGCGATTGACCAGACGCACGTAACCGCCCGCCGACTTGGCCAGTTTGAACTGCTGGTTGGTGCCGTTCAGGTCTTTCCACTGCACGATGGCGGAGCCGGCGGTCTTCGACCAGCCGAGGTCGTCCAGCACCTTGCCGGAGTTCCGGTTCTGCAGCCGGTAGTACCCGTCACCCGCGTCGATGAACCGCCACTGCTGGTTGGCGCCGCCATGACGGGTCCACTGCACCACCGCCGCGCCGTCGTTGTTGGCGAAAGCGCGGTCGTCCAGCACCTTGCCGCTGTTGCGGTTGACCAGCACGTACCACTTCGTCAGATCCGGGGTCTTCTTCTGATCCGCCGAAGCCTGGCTGACCACGACAGCCGAGCCGGCCACGACCACCATGGTGAGACCCGCCCAGAGACCCCGACGCGCGAGCAACCGACGGCCACGATGCCTCGGGCGGCCACCGCTCGCGCCCCCGTCGGCACGATGGCCTGCGCGGGGCGCCGCCGACGACGGGGGTGGGCCGGGGACATGTCTGTGCTCTCGTTCCAGGGACACGCCTGTGCTCTCTTTCAGCCGTTGCATCTGACCGGACCACCTGGCCGGACGACACTGAGTGGTCCGGGAGGCCGGAAAGGTTGCCGCGAAGAGCACAGAACTTTTTTCGCGGATTCTCAGCGGTGAGCGAGTGGGCGGCCATGCGAACCAGGAGGATGCGGCGGACGGGGGCCGGCGGCTCCGCTGCCACGCGGGGACGTGCCCGGCCCCTGCGCCCGCCGGGCTGCTGCAGTCTCCGCAGTCCCTTCCTCGCTCCGGGCGCCACCCGCGTCTGTCCGGCGGCTCATCGCCGGACAGACCCGCGGGCTGCGGTCAGGGGCTGTCCTCGCCGCCCTCGGTGCCGCCGTTGGCCAGCCACTGCACATAGGCGATCGCTGCGAGGCGGGCCGAGAAGGCGTTGTCGCGTGCCGTGGCGGTGGTGACGGCGGTGCTGCCGGCGGCCGCCGCGAGACCCGATGCCGGTGTGTACATCGCCTCGTTGAAGACCGAGCCGCTGGGGGCCGAGGCCACGGCGAACACCGGGTGTGCCGTGCTGCCGGAGAAGGACGTCGAGATGTAGTCGCCGACCATGGTGCCCTGCGTGGTGCTCGCCAGCCACGAGTGGGTCATCGGGCCGGCCAGCTGGGTCGGCGCCGTCCAGGTGCTGCCACCGTTGGTCGACGAGACGTATCCGACGTCCAGCTGGCAGGTGGACGCGGTGCAGTTGGCGACAGGGTGGTAGTAGTACGTCAGCGCCAGGTGCGCGGTGCTGCCGGAGGTGGCCGGGTCGACCGCGAGGCCCGGGATGAAGTGGTCGACGGTGCTGGTGGTCGCGTCGATCGGAATGCGGGTCACCGACGACCAGGTGGTGCCGTTGGTGGTCGTCGCCATCACGATGTCGTTGGAGGTGCAGGAGCCCCCGCTCGCCCGGAAGCGGCAGTCCTGCCAGACGACGTACACCTTCCCGGCGGAGTCGATCTCGGCGGAGGGCAGCGGGCCGCTGCGCAGGCCCCCGCCCACGGTGAACGTGCTGACCGTGGCCACGGTGGTGGCGTTGGTCCAGGAGCTGCCGCCGTTGGTGGAGGTGAAGGCGCGGATCGCGGTCTCCGAGGCGTTGGCGATCGGGACCACGACGGTGCCGTTGGGCTGCACGACGGGCTGGCCGCCCAGGCCGGTGGCGTTGTTGCCGGTGTTCTTCGAGGCGCCCCAGGTGAGTCCTCCGTCGGAGGAGGTGGTCATCTTGATGCGGTCGCCGTCGCCGTTGTTGTCGTACTCGGTGTAGCAGTTGCCGTAGAA
Source organism: Streptomyces sp. NPDC051987 (assembly GCF_040680735.1). Taxonomy (NCBI): domain Bacteria; kingdom Bacillati; phylum Actinomycetota; class Actinomycetes; order Kitasatosporales; family Streptomycetaceae; genus Streptomyces; species Streptomyces sp. NPDC051987. The sequence continues at coordinate 26,648 of NZ_JBFAXI010000005.1, forward strand.
CGCGCTCGTGGCGGTGTTGTCGCAGACGACCCAGTTCTTGTCGAGGCTCGAACCGGTCGCGGTGACCACGGGGTTGCTCCAGGTCAGGCCGCCGTCGGTGGATCGGCTGGTGTACACCTCGGGCACGGTGACGGACGAGGTGATGGGGATGGAGGAGATCAGCCAGACGTTGTGCTTCGCGTCGTAGGCCACGGAAGCGTCGCTGACCCTCTGGAAGGTGCCGCCCGCCTGTGTGGTGATCCCCGGCAGGAATCCCCTGGTCCAGGTGGCGCCGCCGTCCTTGGAGGTGGCGAAGCCGACGTTCGCACCGCCGCCGTCGGTGAACCGGCCGACCTGGAAGGCGGAGACGATCGTGGAACCGTAGGAGAAGGTGTCCGGCTCGACCTCGGTGGCGTGCTGGCTGGTGGTGTTGGTGTACGGATCGGCGCTGATCTGGGTGAGAGCGGGGGCGGCGTAAGCAGTGGTCGTCGTCAGGACCAGCGCGCCGGCCGCGAGGGCCGTCGTCACCAGGCCGGGTCTCGCGAGGCGGCGGAGCAGTGACGCCAGGGACATGATCCGTTCCCTTTCCGAGAAGGGGCACGTCCGGCATCGGTGCGTCGCGGAACGGGACGGGAGCATGCCTCGTACACGTCCGCGCCACGGGGGCGGGCGGAGCCCGGCCGGACCGAACATCGTGCAGGACGTGCGTCAGAACGCCGACACTTTTGCCGCATTTGCATGATCATGTCAATGTACTCCGGCCTGACACCGCCCGGAAATGAGGAATTGACCCCCCTTTGGGAGGACGTTGTCCTCGGCGAGGGGCTCTCGGTACCTAAGTCGCCGAGGGCGGCCTCCCGTCAGTGGGAGGCCGCCCTCGGCTTCTGAATCCGGCTTCTCAGCCCTGGTGCGATGCGCCGTGGACGACGAGTTCGGTCGCGTCCAGGTACCTGCAGCCTGCGGGACCGGAGTCCTTCGCGCAGTCCACGCCGTTGTCGGCGGCCTGGTTGCCGAGCATGGTCAGGCGGACGTACTGGACGTTCTGCCCGGTGCCGGCCTTGAGGGGCACGACGTTCTGCCGGCCGGTGTCGGCGGGCTTGAAGTGGCCCTCGGCGGCCGTGGTCCAGGTGGTGCCGTCGGTGGAGGTCTCGATCCGGTAGTCGCCGAGAGACGCCGTGGTGTCGTCTCCGCAGCCCGCCGTCGGGTCGACGAGGAGTTCGGAGATGTCCACGGCCCCCGGCAGTCCCACCGTGTCGTGGACCGGGTTCACCCCGGTGCCGTTGGTCCCGCCCGTGGCGTCCGAGCCCCACACGGCGGCCGACATGTCGATCAGATCGGCGGGACCACAGCCGAACTCGGTGTCGTCGGTACCGGTGAAGTCGGTGACCTTGGCGCCACCGGAGGAGGCCGCCCAGTTGCGGCGCAGCGACCAGTCCGCCGCGGCGGAACCGGACTTGACGTCGAGTGTGCGGCCAAGCGGCTCGTAGCCGTTGCCGCTGGCGTACACCTTCCGGTACGTGCCCTCGGGGACGTCGGGGATCGCGTAGGTCCCGTCCGCCTTGGTCACGGCGGAGAAGTCGGCGCCGGGGAAGCCGGAGTTGTGGCCGCTGACGCTGACCGTGGCCCCGCTCACGGGTGCGCCGCTCGTGTCGTCGGTCACCTTGCCGGTGAGCGTGACCCGCGGGGTGTTCGGGCCGGGCGGCAGGGAGAAGTCCTCGTCGGGCTTGACGTCGTCAGCGGTCAGAGCCGCGGCGAAGTACCCCATCCCCCGGTGCGCGAAGACCTTCCAGATGGTCTTGTGGGCCCGACCGCCGTTGACCACGGTGTCGGCCTGGAGGATGGCGTTGCGCTGGTCGAGGAAGGTCGGGTTCGCGGGCGAGAGCTCCATCGCCCGGGTCACCAGCGACTCGGTGAGCCTGCTGCCGAGCCGGGTGCGCAGGTCCCAGAGGGTCTCGCCCCAGATCTCGCCGTCGGCGTGCGGTTCGGGACCGCCGTCCCAGATCTTCCCGTAGTCGCCGTAGGTGTAGCCGCCCGGCCCCGCCCCCTTCGTGCCCGGACACCTGGCCGACTTCGACCCCACCGGGCAGTCCATCGGCTGGGAGCGCAACTGCAGGTCACCCTGCCAGTGCGGCGGGTCCACCGACAGCTCCCCGTCGACGTGCGGGTTGTCCTTCATGAACCCCTGGTCGGCCAGGAAGTCGACGGCGTACCAGTCGCTCCATGCCTCACCCATGGCCCCGCCCTGCGGTCCTACGAGGGTCGAGACCCCGTCGGCGTCGACGACGAGCCGGTTGGACAGGCCGTGTGTGTACTCGTGGTAGACGACCGGGGCGACGTCGCCGTAGTTCCCCGACGGCACCTTGTAGTCCGGGTCGTCCGAGTAACCGCCGGTCAGGTACATCTGCATCGTGGGCGCCTGGCCGTCCGGCGGGGTGCCCATGTTGGCGTTGTTGATGTGGTTGTCGTCGGGCAGACCGTTGTTCATGGCCGCGCCGTCGTCGGTCTGCGCCTGGACGGCGTCGCCGTCCCGCCCGTCGAAGTTGCCGGCCTTCCGGGTGAAGCCGATCGGGGCTGCCTGGAGGTGGTCGTGGTACTTCCCGAGGAAGTAGAGGACCTGCGCGGCGTTCTGCTCGCGGTTGGTCTGCCAGGAGTCCGACTTCTTCTGATCCCAGGAGCAGGCCGCGGGCCCGCAGTTGTCTCCGGTGAAGGGCTTGAACGGGAAGGAGAACGTTCCGTTGGCCGCCGGGGTGATCTCCTCCCCGTCGTCCGCCTTGTTGTTGTCGTTCACGTCGCTGTAGACGTGCGCGATGGGCCCGTCGAGGGTCCTGGCCCCCTTGGGAAGCCAGCCCGAAGCGGTCAGGTTCCGCGTGAGCTGCTTTCCGCCCCTGTCGGCACCGTGGGAGTAGTCCCAGGCCAGCACGTTGCCGGAGCTCAGGAGCGTGCCCTGCGGGGAGAGCAGCGGCTGCCCGGTGTCCCGCGCCGCGGCGGGCGCGTCGGCGGCGTTCAGATCGGAGGACAGGTTCTGCCGGTACAGGACCCGGCCGGTGACGGCGTCGACGACGTGCAGCCACATGCCGTGGCCGTCCGGCGAGGTCACCGTCTGCCAGGCGCGGCGAGCGGTGCCGCCGGGCACCGGGTAGACGACCTGCTTGGCGGTGCCGGTGGGCGGGTTGCCGTCGGCCTCGGCACCCGCGACGTCACGGACGGCGGTGTGCCTGGCCTGTGTTCCGGTGACCCGGGCCGGGGCGAGAGCCGACGGCAGCGTCCGCACCGGGGAGCCGAGCACGCTGATCAGCCGCCCGTCCCGGGAGACGTTCGCCTTGACGCCGTTTCCGAACACCGGCACGCCGTCGACCGACTGAAGGAAGGACAGGTGGAGTATGCCTGCCACGTCGGTGTACTGCTTGCGCAGCGTCAGGTCACGGACCTGGGCGTCGGTCAGGCCGAAGACGTCGGGACGGGCGCGCAGGTAGTCCCGGACGACGTCCTCGGGCCTGTCGTCGCTGGGCGGCGTCAGGTATCCGTCCAGCTTGGCCACCTGGCGAGCGGTGCCGGTGGCCGGGTCCAGCTCCAGCACGCCCTGAGTACCGAGCTGCTTGCGCAACTCACGTACACCGGGCCGCTGTTCGGCCTTCATCAGCGTCGCGTCGCGGCGTATCAGCGTCTGTTGCGAGGGCGGGGGCGATGTCCGGGCCCCCGGGGTACCGGTGTCGGTCGAGTGCGTCGGGTTGCCCGGAGCCGCGTCCGCGACGCCGGGCAGGAGGGCGACGGTCAGCGCGAGGCCGGCCGTCGTCACGAATATGGTCGCGCGCGTTCTGTGCGCGGAGGCTTGCGCCACTTTTCGCCTCGTGGGGGGTGAGGATTCCAACGGCCGTACAAAACAGCCGAGTTGAGCGCTCCCGACCCTTTCATCGCACTGTCCCGTCAAGGAAGCACGGAACTTGAAGTTTCACAGAAAACGCACAGATCCGACGAGGCGGTTGCCGCAACCGCCGACCGGGCACCGGCGGGGGCCCATGCCGACGGGCCGGGGAGTGCCGGAAGACGGGCACTTCGGGGGCGGCCGGCCGCCGCACCCGGATCTCCGAGGCCGCACCGGTGCACTTCCGGTGGTGCCCCACTACTCTGCCCTCATGGCACGTCGTAGGCATGACAACGTCGAGGCGCTTCGGGATCCCCGGGCCGACGCATATCCGATGCCCTTCGTGCCGTTCGGCTGGTACGGCCTGCTGCGTAGCGGTGAGTTACGGCCGGGGAAGGTCGTCAGCCTGCACTACTTCGGCCGCGCGCTCATCGCGTTCCGCGGGACAGACGGGCGGGCCACCGTGAGGGACGCGCACTGTCCGCACTACGGCGCCCATCTCGGCGTCGGCGGAAAGGTCGTGGACGGCACGGTCGAGTGCCCTTTTCACGGCTGGCGGTTCGCAACGGACGGGCGGTGTGTCGAGGCGCCGTTCGCGGCGCGGACACCCAAGGTGACACTCGGCGGGCTCCCGGTGCGCGAGCACAGCGGGCTCGTCTTCGTGTACGTCGGCCCCGAGGCACAGCCCTCCTGGGAGGTGCCGGAGATCCCGGAGGCGACGTCCCGCGACTTTGCCGCGCCCGTCGACGACACCTGCCGGGCCCGGATCCACGTACAGGAGATGCGGGAGAACATCGTCGACGAGTCCCACTTCCACTTCATCCACGGGCAGAGCGAGCCGCCCGTACAGGAGTGGCGGGCCGACGGGCCGTACGCCGAGGCACGCGGACGGATCCGGCGGCGCGTGCTCGGCTGGGACATCGACAACACGTTCGACGCGTTCATGTACGGGCCGGGGGTCATGGTGGTCCGGACGCACGGACCCGCGCTGTCCGTGACCGCCGTCGCGCTCTCCACGCCCGTCGACGAGACCAGCAGCGAGCTGCGGATGCTGTACTACCTGCGGCATCCGGGCCGCGGCGGCCTGCGCTTGCTCACCCCCGCGCTCAAGCTGGTCTTCCGGGCTGAGGCGCTCGGTGAGGTGCGGGAAGAGGTGCGGATCTGGGATCACAAGATCCATCAGGCGCGGCCGGTGCTGCTTCCGCACGAACAGGGGATCAGGAGGCTCCGCCGCTGGTACGCCCAGTTCTATCCCGCGCCGGATCCGGCCCCGGCCCTCGCTCCGCGATCCGCACCACCGCCACCCCTCCGTCCGTACCCGCCGTCGAGCGGTCCGGCGGCGTCCCGTCCTCCTCGCCGTCCCACAGGATCAGCGCCGACCGGCGCTCCTTGAGCCCCGTTCTGCATGCCCCCGCGCGCCGACCCCTGGCGGTGATCCGCAGACTGCTGCAGGAACAAGTCAGTGCACGTGGACGTACGTCTCCGGACCGTTGGAGTCGATGTGGTGGCTGTCGGAGGTGAACCACACGACGGTCCAGGTGCCATCGTGAGTTGCCTTGCCGCTGAGGTGGTAGGTGCCCTTGGTGTCGGTCTTCACACGGGTGACGTAGTGCCACGTCTTGCTTCCTGCGGCCCGGAACTCCAGGTACGCGTAGGTGTGGGACATGCCGGACCAGGCGCCGGAGGAACTGCGCTGCTGCAGGTGGCCGCCGAATGTCACGTACGTGTTCTTGCGCACCGTGGTATGGCTGGGTTTGCCGCCGGTGACGCGGGTGGGGGTGCGGTAGATCTTGACCGCTGCGCTGTAGGAGGGCGAGTAGTCCGGGGTGCCCGGGAAGTACGCCCGCCAGTAGCCGTTCGCCTGGCCGCCGTAGGTCGCGTAGGTCATGAACTCATCGCCGGCGAGACCTGATCGGCCGATCCGGGTGCTGCCGACGGTATGCCACGTCTTGCCGTTGGACGAGTACTGGATCGTCATGGAGTGCGTGTTGCTCGGGAACTCCGCCCCGTGCAGATCCAGATGGCCGTCGATCACAGCCTCGCCGTACTCGTCCTCGCTGACGTGGAACGGGGTGACGCGGCTGGGCGACGGAACGTGCACATACACCGGTGCCGAGTCGCTGTCGGTGCTCAGGAGGAAGGGATCGTAGTCCCAGTAGTTGTTGAAATAGTACGCACCGGCGGTGCCGGTGCTGACGGCGAAGGTGCCGGTGGCGGTGGTCTTGACCGTGGCGGAGAAGGAGGCCGGCCCCATGGTGTAGATCTTCTGGTCCGGCGTGCCCACCCACGTGGACCCGACCTTCCGTTCGAGCACGCCGGTGATCGTGGTGCGGCCGCCTTGGGGAACGTCGACGTCGGTCTTGCTCAGGATGCGAATCCGGGTGGTCTCCGCCGTCGCCGGCACGGTGAGCGGGCTCTGGTCACTGGTGTCCAGGAAATACGGATAGCCCGCGGTGGCGGTGCCGTCGGCGCCAGCCGTGCGGTAGGTGACGCCACCTTTCGCCGTGACCGGTGCGGCCACCCGCCCGTCCGCCCGCGCGGTGGCGACCGCGACCGTTTCCGACGGCACCCCCGCCTCCGGGTCGGCAAGGGCAACCGACACACCGGCCGGGTCGAGTACCGCGCCGGTGCTGGGGTCGGTGACGGTGACCGGCGCGGATACGGTGTACGAGCGGTGCTCGTAGTCCACGGAACTCCGGTCGGACGCCAGCTTCCCGACGGACACCTGCGCCGCGTAGGTGAACTCGCCGGCGTCCGGGAAATGTTCGACGTTTCCCGAGCTGTCCGTCACATCCACGGAGACGTCGTAGACGCCCATGGCGGGAAGGGTGGGCCGGTCGGCCGAGACCTGACCGCCATAGTAGGGATTGGGCACGAAGTCCGACGTCGTCGCGGCATCGGGCGCATCCGCGGGCGCCCCGTGCGGCCGGTAGCGGGCAGTGACACCCGTGACCGTCGCGGTGGCGCTGTAGACAGACAGCGAGAGTTTCCAGTGGTCCGGCCAGGAGTTGCCGACTCCGTACACCTCGAACTGGTGCGGGTCCGGGCTGCTGTCGGTCGGGGCGGACGTCGCGGTGTCGGACGGGACCGGGGCGACGGTGTCGGACGGGACCGGGTCGGCGGTGTCGGACGGGACCGGGTCGGCGGTGTCGGCCGGTGCGGCGGCCGCGGGGCTCGTGGGTGTGGCCGTCGGCCTCGGGCTCGCAGCGAGGGACGGGCTCGCGGTGGTGCCCGACACCGACTCGTGCGGCGCGGATGTCGCGGAGTCGGCGGCGGTTGCCGGAAGGGCCTGTACGGCTGTAAGCAGTGCACCGGCTGTCAGAGCAGGCAGAACAGCACGAAGTCTCACTCGACGAATCCCCCCAATAAAAGGCGAATGCCTTTGCCACCCGCGGCAGTTCAGCGCCGATCGCAGAGCAGTACGGGTCGGCCAATCCTAGAGCCGACCTCCGACGCGCCCGCACACAGGGCCCAGGACGAGAGTCCAGGACTTCTCCTGTCGAACCCCTGTATCGGCGCCCGGGTGCAAGCACCGGTCGGCGGATGCCGTCGCGGAAGCACACACAGGTGTGCGGGCCGCGCACATGGCGAAACCTCGTGCGGGCGTCGGCTGCGGCAGTGGTGTCGGCCGCGATGCCCGCCGTTCGACCATGGGCTCGGCGGTCAGGACGCACCGGTCGTCGTCTGCGCCGGCTGCGTGGTGGACGCCGGGGCGTTCGCCGGGAGACGCGCAGGGTCGCGGACGGGGTGCTCGACCGCACCGGACGCCAGGTGGGAGATGTCCGGCAGCGCGTGCGCGTAGCCGGCTCCGAGCAGCAGGGCCGCGGCCGTCGCGGCAGTGGCGGTCCGGCGGGTCGTGGTGCTCACCCGCCGAAGGCCGCGTTCGCGTCGGCGCAGGGCGGCGGGGTCGTGCGCGGATCCGGACATGGGCATGGGCCGGCCTCCTTCGGGGCGAAGGCGGTACCACGAGGCGATCGTCCGACTCGTGGGCGCCATGTCATCAGCTTGCGCCGCACCGCGTCGGAGAGCCGTTCAGGAAATCCTCAGATGTGGCAAAGCCGGTCGGAGCGGGCGGTGGCCCCGGCGCGTACCCTGCCCTCGGCCGATCCGGAGAGCCCTTCACGTCGTCCTACGCTGGATGCCGTGGAACAGGAAACCGGCCCCCGCGCCGTTCCCGAAGAGCTCACCGTGCTGGTCGTCGAGGACGACCCCGGGCTCGCCGGATCGCTGGTGCGCGGCCTGGAGCGAGCCGGGTACCGGGCGACCTGCGTCGGCACCGGACGCGGTGCGCTCACCCACGTACCGTCGCCCGACGTGGTACTGCTCGACCTCGGTCTGCCGGACATGGAGGGTGTCGACGTCTGCCGCCTGCTGCGCCGCCAGTCGGACGTTGCGATCATCGTGGTGACCGCCCGCGGCGAGGAGGGCGACCGGGTCGCCGCACTCGACGAGGGCGCCGACGACTACCTGGTCAAGCCCTTCGGGCTGGCGGAGCTGCTGGCGCGGATCAGGGCCGTACTGCGGCGCATCCGCCCGTCCGGATCCGAACTGCTGACCCACGGCCCGCTCGCCGTCGACCCGCGCACCCGCAAGGTGACGGTCGGCGGTGAGGACGTCGCCCTGACACCGAAGGAGTTCGACATCCTCCAGTGCCTCGCCGCCGATCCGGGCCGGGTCGTGACGCGGCAGGAGATCCTGGAGCGAGCCTGGGACGCCCACTGGTACGGGCCCACGAAGGTGCTGGACGTCCATATGGCCGCACTGCGCCGCAAGCTGGGTGTGCCCGGGCTGGTCGAGACCGTCTACGGGCGCGGTTTCCGCCTCGGTGAAGTCGGCTGACGCGCCGTGACCCGCCGAATCGCGCTCAGCGTCATCGCCCTGATCACCGCGGTCCTGGTGCTGGCGGTGGTGCCGCTCGGGCTGCTCATGACGCAGCGCGAGCAGACCTCGTTCCGGGACGAAGCGGCCGCGAAGACGAGGTCGATCGCCTCCGCCGCCGAGGAGCATCTGTCCGACCACAGGTCGGACGCGCCGGCGCGGAGCCTCGTCGAGGAGGCCCACCGCAGAGGCGACTGCGCGACCGTCTACGACAGCGCGGGCCGTGTGGTGCTGTCGACCGCGTGTTCCGACGTGGCCGGGGACGACTCCGCGGGGCTGGTCTCCTCCGTGCTCGCCCACCCCGACACCCGGGTGCGGCAGGACGATCAGTGGCTGACCACCGCCGTGCCGATCGGCGACGCCTCGGACCCCGTCGGGGTGGCCGTGCTGAGCCGGTCCGCCGATCCCCTGCACGACCGGATCCTGGCGATGTGGGGCTGGCTCGCGCTGATCGGCGTCGGCGGCCTCGGCGCCGCCGTGCTGGTGTCGGTGCTGCTGGCCCGCTGGGTCGGCCGCCCGCTGCGGGTACTGGACGAGGCGGCAGGACGGCTGGGCGAGGGAGCGCTGGACGCGCGGGCGCCCGCCGGGGCAGGGCCGCAGGAGGTGCGCCGTCTGGCGGCGACGTTCAACACGATGGCCGCGCGAACGGAGGCCCTGGTGCACGGCCACCGCGCCGTGGTCGCCGACGTGTCGCACCAGTTGCGCACCCCACTCGCGGCGCTCCGGCTGCGCCTGGACCTGCTCGCCGCCGACGCCGAAGGGGACACCGCCGCCGAGCTGGCCGACGCGCAGGGCGAGATCGCCCGCCTGTCCCGGCTGGTGGACGGCATGCTGGCGGTGGCGCGCGCCGAGCACGCGGTGCCGCAGCCGGTCCCGGTCCGGGTGGACCGGCTCGTGGCCGAACGGATCGCCGCCTGGGAGCCCGTCGCCGACGCGGGCCGGGTCCGGCTCGCCGTCGACTGCCGCGCCGGGCTCACCGCCTTCCTCGGCGAGGGCGATCTGGAGCAGGTGCTCGACAACCTGATCGCCAACGCTCTCGACGCGGTCCAGGAGGGCGGGCGGGTGTTGATCTCCGGCAGGCGGCAGGGCGAAACCGTTGAGCTGCGGGTCGCCGACAACGGTCCCGGGATGGGCCGGACCGCACGGGAGAACGCGTTCCGCAGGTTCGGAAACCCCGAGGCGAGCGGTACCGGGCTGGGCCTGGCCATCGTCCACCGGCTGATCACCGCCAACGGCGGTACCGCCGAGCTGCTGGACTCTCCAGGCGGCGGGTTGACCGTGGCGCTGTCGCTGCCGGCGTCGCGGCGCCGACGCGACCGGGGCGGGGAGTCCGGAGCCGCCGGTGCCCGGGCGGCGCCTGGTCCGATCCCGGACCGGCATTCCCCTGACCTGCCCTGACCTGCGGTTTCACCGATCTTTGCGGGTTCTGAAGGATTCCTGAACCGGATCCCGACAGCCGCCCGCGCAGGCTGATGGTCGGACAACCACAGGCGTGGCCGCGAGGTGCCGGACGCTTCACCGGGGCACACCGACGGCCGAGGAGGAACCGTGTCCCACCCCGACCACCCCACATCGGCCGGTGCCGCCCGCCGCCGTGACCGCGGCCTGCGCCGGGTCGGAAACACCACCGGCTGGGTGGCCGCTGCGGCAGCCGTCGGCTCCGTGGCGCTCGCAGCCGGATACGCCTATGCCCTGCCGGGGAAGTCCGCACCCCCGCCCGGGAACACTTCACGACCGTCCGTCCCCGCGTCCGCGCCCCCGCCGAGCCCGTCCGCGACTCCCGGGGCATCCCACTCGGCGGCCCCGGCAAAGACCCCCGTACCGCCCTCGCGTACGGCACCGCACACGACCGCCCCGCGACGCACGGCCGCTCCCGCCCTCACCCGGCCGGCGGCCCCCGCCACCACGAAACCCCCGGCAGCGACCCCGCAGCCCTCGCACACCACCTCGGGTGCGTCATGACCCCCGGCACTCCGGCGTCGGTCTCCTTCCCCGCGCTGGGCACCACCGCCTCGCTGCTCGTCACCGACCCCGGTGCCATGAGAGCAGCACGCCAGGTGCTCGACGCCGAACTCACCGCCGTCGACGCGGCGTGCAGCCGTTTCCGGCCCGATTCGGAACTGTCCCGCGCCAACGCCGCGGCGGGAGCCGCCGTGCACGTGAGTACCCTGTTCGCCGAGGCGCTGGACGTGGCGCTGCACGCGGCGCAGGTGACCTCGGGCGTCGTGGACCCCACCGTCGGAGCCGCCGTACGGGCGCTCGGCTACGGCGTCACGTTCGCCGCGCTGCGCCCGCAGGACCTGGGCCCCGTACACGTCGCCGGACCCTCCGCGGGCTGGCGGGCGGTGGACTGGGACCGGGCCGCCCGGCGGCTGCAGCTGCCCCCGGGCGTCGTGCTCGACCTCGGCGCGACGGCCAAGGCCCTCGCCGCCGACCGGGCGGCCGGCCGCGCCGCCGAGGTGACGGGCTGCGGTGTCCTGGTCAACCTCGGCGGTGACCTCGCGGTCGCGGGTGATCCGCCGCCGGGCGGCTGGCGGATCGCCCTCGCCGACGACCACGCGGCACCCGGTACGGCGGCCCGGCCCACGGTGAGCATCACCGAGGGCGGACTCGCCACCTCCGGCACCACCGTGCGGACCTGGCGCCGCGAGGAGCGGCGCGTGCACCACATCGTCGATCCCGTCACCGGCGACAATCCGACGCCGGTCTGGCGGACCGTCAGCGTGGCCGCCGCCAGTTGCGTGGCCGCCAACACCGCGAGCACCGAGGCCGTCGTCCTCGGCGACCGCGCCCTCGGCCGGCTGCGCCGGACGGGACTGCCCGCGCGGCTGGTCCGCATGGACGGAACCGTCGAGCGGGTCTGCGGCTGGCCCGCGGACACGGCGGAACGGACCGAGGACACCGCCTCGGAGACCCTCACCGGAGGTGCCCGATGACCGGACTCGTCCCGCTGGCCGCGGCCGGTCCCAGCCCGCTGTGGTACGCGACCCGGGCCGGCGGCACCGTCGCCCTGGTGCTGCTCACCGCGACCGTCGCACTCGGCATCGCCGTCGGCGGCCGGTACACACCCCGGCGGCTCGCCCGCTTCGAGGTGCACGCGCTGCACCGGAACCTGTCGGTGCTGACCCTGGTCTTCCTGGCCCTGCACATCGTCACCGCGATCCTCGACACCTTCGTCCACCTGGGCTGGCTGGTGACCGTGGTGCCGTTCACCGCCTCGTACCGGCCGCTCTGGCTGGGCCTGGGCACGGTCGCGTTCGACCTGCTGCTCACGGTCGCCGCCACCAGCGCGGTACGGCTGCGCATGGGGCAGCGACGGTGGAAGGCCGTGCACTGGCTGGCCTACGCGGCCTGGCCGGTGGCGCTCTTCCACGCCGCCGGAACCGGCACCGACACCCGGCTCACGCCACAACTCGCCCTGTACGCCGGATGCGTGGCCCTCGTGGTCGCCGCCGTCTGGTGGCGGCTGTACCGGGCGGGTCCGGGGCGGTTCGCGGTACGGCTCTGGGCGGGCCTCGCCGCGGTGGCCATGCCCGTGGTGCTGGCCGCGTTCTTGAACTCCGGTCCGCTGCAATCGGGGTGGGCGCACCGCGCAGGCGGTGCCACGAGCACGGGAACAGGCACAGGCACAGGCACAGGCACCGGCACAGGCACCGGCACCGTCCACCCGACGCCCGCGCCGACCGACGACGACGAGGGAGGCGAGCAATGACCGACGCGATGACCGAGGGCCCGGCAACCGTCCGGGCCGAAGACGGCCGGGACGGCATGCTGGGCCCGTACGGCTCCCGGCTGCTGCACGGCTGGTACGCCACCGGCCGCGCGGCCGACCTGGACGAGCACCTCCACCGGTACGGTCCGCCGCCCTTTCCCCGCACCGCCGACGCGGCCGACCGGCTGGTGCGCGCGGTGGAGGACGCGGGACTGACCGGCAGAGGCGGCGCCGCCTTCCCCACCGGGCGCAAACTGCGCACCGTCGCCGCGGGCCGGGGCACCGCCGTGGTGGTCGCCAACGGCATGGAGAGCGAACCGGCCAGCCGCAAGGACGAGACCCTGCTGGACCTCGCCCCGCACCTGGTGCTGGACGGCGCCGCACTGGCCGCCGTGGCGGTGGGCGCCGACGTGGCGCACCTGTGTCTGCCGCGCACCAGGCAGGACCAGGCACAGGCACTGCGCGAGGCCGTCGAGGAACGGCGGAGGAGGGGCCTTTCCCCTGTGCCGGTGCTGGTGCACGAACTGCCCCACCACTACGTCTCCAGCGAGGAGACGTCGCTGGTGCGCTGGCTGAACGGAGGCGACGCCCGCCCGCTGGCGACACCCCCGCGCCCCTTCGAGCAGGGTGTCGGCCGGCGCCCCACTCTGATCGACAACGTCGAGACCCTCGCCCACCTCGCGCTGATCGCACGCTACGGTCCCGGCTGGTTCCGCAGCGCCGGGCGCCCCGACGCCCCGGGCACCACGCTCGTGACCCTCTCCGGTGCGCTGCGCACACCGGGCGTCTACGAGGTGCCGATGGGCCGACCGCTCGCGGATGTGCTGGACTTCGCCGGGGGACCGGCGGAACCGCTCGGATCCGTGCTGCTGGGCGGCTTCTTCGGCAGCTGGCTGCCGGCGGCCCAGGCGCTGCGCGTCCCGTTCGCCAAACAGGACCTGTCCCCGCTCGGCGCGGGACCCGGTGCCGGAGTGATCGTGGCGCTCCCCGTCCGTACCTGCGGTCTGGCCGAGGCGGCGAGGGTGCTCGGCCACCTCGCCGCGCAGAGCGCACGCCAGTGCGGACCGTGCCGGCTCGGGCTGCCGGCCGTCGCCGCGGACTTCGCCGACCTCGCCTGGGGCCGTCCCACCCCGGAGTCGATACGGCGTCTGGAGGACCGGGCCGGGCTGCTCGCCGGGCGGGGTGCCTGCCGACACCCCGACGGCGCGTCCCGGTTCGCCGCGACCGCACTGCGGGTCTTCGCCGCCGACGTACGGCACCACCTGGACCTCGGCCCGTGCGCTGCGGCCTGGGACGAGCCCGTACTGCCCGTTCCGGACTCACCGGCACCCGACGACCGGGAATGGAGGTGATCGGCATGCCCGGCGCCCACTCCCTCGGCATCGACCGCATCGCCTGCGACGGCTACGGCCTGTGCGCGGAACTACTGCCGGAAATCGTCGAGTTGGACGAGTGGGGCTACCCGGTCGTGGGATCGGCCCCTCTCACCGGTGAAGCCCTCCGACACGCACGGCGCGCCGTGGCCGCGTGCCCGGCACTGGCCCTGCGCCTGGACCCGGCACCGGGGCGAGCCGTGGACCGGCAGCCGGCCCAGCGGTCGTGAACGAGTTCTTAACCCCACGTCAGACATACTTCAGCCCGCTCCGGCGCACGGTGCGGGAGCGAGCGGGACAACACTGCCGTCCGGGCCGGGCGGGGCCTGATCAGCGGGATCACCAGGAGGACGGACAAGTGACCGTGACCGGCGACCGGACACCGGCGCACAACACGTCCGAGACGCCCGGCACGGCGTCCGGCGGCCCCGAGGGCAACGAGCGGCTGACCGCGGCGACCGGCGCGGTACTACTGGTCCTGTTCGCCGTCGAGGGCGTCACCATCCTCTTCCTCGGGCGACTCCTCACCCTGCACTTCTTCGTCGGGCTGCTGCTGACCGGCCCGGTCTGTCTGAAGATCGGCTCGACCGGCTACCGGTTCTACCGCTACTACACGGGCTCGCCCGCGTACCGCCGCAAGGGACCGCCCGCACCGCTGCTGCGGGCGCTCGGACCCCTCGTCGTCGTCACGAGCGTCGCCGTCCTCGGCACCGGAGTGGCACTGGCCCTGCTCGGACCCGACACCGGCCCGGTCCCGGTACTCCTGCTGCACAAAGCCGCTTTCGTCTGCTGGATCGCGGTTACGGCCGTGCACGTCCTCGCCTACCTGTGGCGGCTGCCGCGCCTCATCGGCGCCGATCTGCGGCGCCGCCCGGCACGTCATGGGGCTCCCGCTCCCCTGCGGGCCGGACGCTGGTCGCTGCTGGCGCTGTCGCTCGGCGCGGGCCTCGCCGTCGCGCTTGCAGGAGTCCACCTGGTCTCCGGCTGGACCGGATAGGGCCGACGCTTCTTCCCTGCCCGGTCGGGAATCGATGTGCGGATGAACCGGATACTTGCGCCAGGTGCTTTTCGTCGACGCCGTTCAGTCGTCGGTCATCGCGATGAAGGTTCCGTGCCAGCTGTGGTACCAGACCTGGCCGGTGGCGGCGTTGACCGACAGCATGCCGGTGATCTTCCCGTTGGCCAGGGTGTGCAGCGTGTAATGGCCGGGGAACTGTTCCGCCGCACCCGGTGTCCAGCCGGCGCGGTGGTCGTCCAGCCACTGGCGGGCGATCGTGCGGGCGTCGGCAGCGGTGACGCGGGGCTTCCCGCCGCCGAAGAGGAGTGCCATGCCGTAGTCGGTGTTCCACGTCATCGCCGGGCCGTGTTCGAACCAGACCGCGCCGTCGCCGGGGTCGACCAGGACTTCCGTGGCGTGCCGGCCGCGGCGGCGACCGTTGAACCGAGTATGACGGAGCACTCGATGGCATGGGACGAGACGAGCCTGTCCGGTCTGCAGGCGCAGCTGGCGCACGAAATGCTGAGCCGTGTCACGGCCTTCACGTTCGGACCGGAAGTCCGGCTCGTCCGAGGTGTGGTGACTTCCCCGGACCGGCCCGACGCCGGCCGCGTCGTCCTCTGGGACGGGCAGCGGCTCGACAGCTCCGTCGCTTTCGACGTGCCGCTCACGGACACCCACGGCGGAAACATCCCCTCGGGGGACATCGCAGCCGCCCTGCGCGGCGTGGCGGTGGACCGCTCGGAACACGAGATCCAGGAGGCACCGCGCGACGCCTTCGAGATCCCTGTGATCGACGCATCCGCCCCTGTTCACGCCTTCGCAGCCGAGCCGCGTTTCAAGGTGCCGGACGCACTGCATGCCGCAGCGGCTGCGTTCTCCCTCCCGCCGGAGCCGGAAGAGCCTCCAGAACTGCGCCTGCGCGGGTTCCTCCTTCTCGACCGGACAACGTGCCGCCTCTACCTGGACACCCCCGAATCACAGGACGCACCCCCGTTCGGCATCGACCTCCCCCTCCAAGACGAGAAAGGATCCGTCACGGTCGGCGTAACAGCAGTGCACAGTGCACTCCCAGTACTTCTGCTGGGCGAGCTGGAACGCATGCGCAAGGACGTCCACGACCCCTACTGTCACGCCGTCTACGACGTGGCGGACTGGCTCTCGGGCAGCTGACTGCACGGTGCCGGGAACCGCTTTACGCGTATCAGCCCCCCGCTCCGGGAGCCCATCAGCTCCCGGAGCGGACGGGCGTGCCACACGATGGACAGCAAAAAGGCCCGGATTGCTGGGAGCGACGGCGCCTGGGCGGGCTCTGCGCGCCTGACCTGCGCAGATGCTGTCTCGATGAGATGATTGTGGTGCTGGATCGCACCGCTGTCGACCGTCGTTGTCCGCCTCTTGGGCACGCTGTGGGCACGACGTCGAAGGAGAGCAGGCAGAGCGCCGTTCGAGCTGGTTCCATGCTCGGCGCGGCCGTTCCGGATGGGGGGCCGAAGGGCGCCTTCCCGAGTGCACAAGGCGACGGCGACGCACTCAGGATCCCCTCCTCGGTGCGGGCCGCCGGCGCTCGGACAACGGACCAACCCCAAGTCACCGACCTGGGGTCTCATTGGGTCCGATGCCACGATGCCGCCCCGAGGGCAACCTCTACACGGAGGCGGGGGCCGACGCCTCCCGTCCGACCGTGGCCGCTCGCGCCGCGAGCCCGACGGTGCGGGTGAGCGTCATCACCACGGCCATCAGTATCAGCGCGTCGGTGAGGGCGTCGCCGGTCACCTGGTTGTCGAGCATCCAGCGGCCCAGTTGCGGGCCGAACCAGTTCTCCGAACCATAGGAGAACGCGGTCCGTGCGCCGACCACCACGATCCACAGCGCCGCGTAGGCGACACCCGCCCGGCTGACCGGACCGCCGGTCCTGGGGCTGCGGTAGACCGTGGTGAAGGCCATCGCCAACAGGCCGACGACCAGCCCCGCGACGACGGCGGCGAGTTCGAGGACCAGGCCAGAGCCGTCCGTGGCGGGGCTCTTGATGAACAGGGGGACGATCACGGCGGCCGTCAGCAGGGGCCGCAGAAGGCGCAGCTTTCCGATCTTCCGGCGGGGTCCGAGGTCCGCTTCCAGGACGGCGAACAGGACCGCGCCGTTGATGATCAGGGCTTGGGTGAGCGTGGACATGGGACGCGAGCCTCTCGGTGGACGGTGCGCCGGGGGTTCCGGTCGGCCTGCTCAGATTCGCGCCGGCAGCGGGTTCCTCGCGCCGTAGCAGGGGGTGACATCGCGGGGTGAGCCGTGCGGCACGCGGTGGTACCGGTCCGGGCGCCGGTGTCACCCCGCGGGTCACCGCACGGGGTGACGCGTCGGGCCTCGGGCGCGTCTAGTGTCGGCGCAGCCAACAGGCGGTCCGAGCAGACACGTACCTCACCGGGGGTCCTCAAGTGAACGCGCTGAACCTGCTGGAAGCGCCGGCCGCACTCGCGGTCGTGGCCTTCGTGATCGTGCGTCAGGTGTGCGGTGAGCCGCTGCGCGGCAGGCGACTTGTGGTGCTGCCCATGGTTCTCGCCGTCGTCGGTCTCACCGGTCTCGACATGGGCGGCCACCTCCCCACCGCCGGCACCGCGTGCCTGGTCATCGGCGCGTGATCGCGGCCGGGATCGGCGCGGCACAGGGAGCCCGGCCACGGCTGGAGCCGCGCGACAGTGTGTGGTGGGCGCGGATGCCGGTGCGCGGGCTGTGGCTGTGGCCCGCGCTGGTGGCCTCGCGGCTGGCGATGACGCTCGTCGCCATGGCATTCGACGCCCCCGTGGCGGCCTCCAGGACGCCGATCCTGATGCTGCTGGGCGTCAACCGGCTCGGTCAGGCCGCCGTCAGCACACAGTGCGCGCTCGTCTCCGGCGTGCCGTTCGCCCCCGAGAAGGACGGCCGCCCCTTCGACGTGCGGGCCACACCGGCGGGTCTCCTGGTCGGTACGGCCCACCCGTCGTCACCCGACATCCCCCAGCCCGCGTCGCATCCCGCCGCCCCGAGCCCCCAGCCCGCACCGTACCCCCAGGCCATTCGGCGTCCTACGCGTCCTGCGCGGTCCGCTCGGACCATGGCCTCCCACGACCGCCCGCAGCGTGATGTCCCGAGCGACCAGGATGGTCGGCGACCGCGATGACCCGACGCCACCCACCGGGCCGGCCGCCCGCACCACTGTCCGAACCCCCCACACCACTACCCGCACCGAACTGGGAAGGCGAGACCCGAGCGACCGGGCGACCCGCGGGCCGGTATCCTGCGCCCGTGCTGCGTACGGTGTCATGGCTGCTGCGGACCGGCGCGTATGTGTTCATCGGCGTGAAGACCTTCACCCACCCTCCGGCCGGGACCGCGCCCCTGGTCTGGGCCGTCGCCGCTTACGTCCTCAGCAGCCTCGCCCTGCTGCTGTGGGGGCTCACCGAGGCCCGCGGCGACGAGGCCGCGCATTCCCTGAGGCTGCTGCTCGGCGCCGCCGCCGTCCTCGCGGGGTACGCCAGCGCCGCCCCGCACGCCGAATCACTCATCGGTCTGTCGCTGGCCTTCGTCATGCAACTGGGCACCCAGGCGAGCCTCGCGGTCGGCTGGGCAACGGCAGGGTGCACGGTGGCGGCCGTCGAGGCCGGCGTACTGGCCAACGGGGCGGGCCGCGAGATCGCCCTCGGCTACCCGGTGCTGGTGGTCGCGGTGCTGATCGCAAGCCACAACCGACGCGCCTGGCGGGTGCGCGCCGAGCAGTCCGCGACCCTGCTCGCCCAGACCGAGCTGCTGCGCGCCGAGCAGCGGCAGGTGGCCGTGCTGGACGAGCGCACCCGGATCGCCCGCGAGATCCATGACGTACTGGCTCATTCTCTCGGCGCCCTGAGCATCCAGATCCAGGCCGCCGAAGTGTTGTTGACGGACCATCAGGACATCGACCGGGCCGTGACGGTGCTCGCCGGGGCGCGGCGGCTGACTGCCGACGGCCTCACCGAGACCCGCCGCGCGGTGCATGCCCTGCGCTCGTCCCTCGCACCGCTCGACGAGGAACTGGCCACATTGGCGAACACCCACCGGCAGCGGCACGGCGTACCGGTACGGCTCACCGTCGAGGGCGCCCCCTTCGCGCTCTCCGCGGACCAGGCGCTGCCGCTTCTCCGCACCGCGCAGGAAGCCCTGACCAACGCCGCCAAACATGCCTCCGCCCAGCCGGTGGAGATCACCTTGACCTACGAGGACGACCACGTGACGCTCGCCGTCGACAACCCACTCTCTCAACGAGCCGCCGACAGGCCGGAGTTCGCCACCCTCAATGGCGGCTACGGACTCACCGGGATGCGCGAGCGCCTCCTGCTGCTGGGCGGGACACTCGACGCGGGGGCATGGGACGGCCGGTGGCGCGTGTGCGCCGAGGTGCCGCGATGAGCGCCCAGGACGCCCGGCCACTGCGGGTGGTGGTCGCCGATGACCAGGCCAGCGTCCGCGAGGGCCTGGTCCTCATACTCGACCTGCTCCCGGACATCGACGTCGTGGCCTCCGCGGCCAACGGCCAAGAGGCGCTCGACCGGGTCGCCGAGCACCACCCGGACGCGATCCTGCTCGACCTGCACATGCCGGTGCTCGACGGCACCGAGACCACCCGCCGTCTCACGTCCGAGTTCCCCGAGGTCGCCGTCGTCGTCCTGACCACCTACGCCGACGACACCTCCGTCCTGGAAACGCTACGGGCCGGGGCCCGCGCGTACCTCACCAAAGACGCGGACCGTCTGCACATCGCCCGTACGCTGCACAGTGCCGCCTCGGGTCTGTCCGTCCTCGACCCCAAGGTCCAGGCCACCCTGCTCGCCGCGGCGAGCGCTCCCGCCCAGCCCCCGCAACCCGCCCTCTCCGACCGGCCGCTCCCCGACGGCCTCACCCGCCGCGAGGCGGAGATCCTCACCCTCATGGCCCGTGGCATGACCAACGCCGAGATCGCCACAGCCCTCTTCCTGAGCGGCAACACTGTGAAGACCCACATCAGCCGCGTCTTCACGAAGACCGGCTCCCGCGACCGCGTCGCCGCCATCCGCTACGCCCGCGACCACGGCCTGGACTGACCGGTACCGGGCCCGACCGGGCAGATCCAGCCAGCCTCAGGAACTCGTCGAAGTCGCCCTCGCCCTCACCCATGTTGAGGTGCTCTCCCCTTACGGTTTGCCCATGACTCCTGAGCCACGGGGCCGGCTGAGTCCCTTCCGTGACACGGCGCCCGTGGCCCTTCGGCGCTCCTGCACCACCGCGCTACGGCCGACCACTGACATTGCGGCCCCCGCACAGCCACGATCCGAAGGGGTCAACGAATACCGCGGGGCCCGTACCGTTGAACCGAGCCGGCTCCGCCGCAGCGCCGTGCGGAAGGCTGCCTGATGTGTTCGCATGCCCAGCTCGGAGAGCTCTTCGCCAGTGCACAGCCCTCCGGCACTGCGCTGCCCTTTCACTGGCCGGCGTCCGGGCCGTACTACTGGAGTGCCTGCCGGTGACGGCGGCGATGCACTCGAAGTCCCGGTCGCGGTGCAGGAGGGTCAGTCCCTGCAACTCGGCCGTGGCGGCCACCACGAGGTCGACGGCTCGCGCGTTGCGGTGCTGTCCGCACCGGCTGAGGATCTCCTGGACCTGCCCGGCACTGTCGTAGGCGCGGTCGTGGACCGGCGCGCCCGAATGTTCACGGATCATCCATCGGACTGACGCCAATCCAGCCATCCCGTGACGGCGACTGTGTCTTGACTGTGTGCCCTCGCTCATCTGGAAGGTGATCGCACATGGCCAAAAAGAGACGTGGCAGGGTTGTCGCAACAGCGGTGGCGACGAGTGTGATCGGTGTCGGCCTCGCACTGTCCCCCGGTGCAGCCGACGCCAGTGGCGGCGTGGCCGCCTGGTCATCGGTGCCGGCTGTCACCGACGTCCGCGGCGTGACCACTCCGAACGTCCTGTCGCCCGGACTCACCGAACACCCCGTCGCGCAGGGATCCCTGAAGCTGGAGAACCCGACCGACCAGGTCCCGTACTACGGATACCTCGGCGACGGCACGCTGCTGCCCGACCCCGCCGTGAAGCAGGCCCCGGGCGTGAAGATCGAGGCGAGCAAGACCGAGCCCGACAAGAACACCTACCTGCGGATGTCCGGCCTGCACGGCGCCGACCCGTCGTACCGGTACGGCAAGCACTTCCTCTTCCAGGGACACGAGGGCGCTCAGGCCGGGTACATCACCCGCATCAACCTCGACGCCGACCAGGCCCACCGCGTGACGCTGCTGGCCACCAAGGAGACCGACGGCACGGCGCTTCCCGCCATCGACGGCTCCACCTGGGACCCGTGGGCCAAGCGGCTGCTGTTCACCTCCGAGGAGGGGGCCGACGGCGCAGTGCTCCAGGCCACCCCGGACATCGACTCGAAGGTCCAGGACATCTCCTCCGTCACCGGCCGGGCCGGCTACGAGGGCATCCAGAACGACTCCGCCGGCAACCTGCTGATGGTCGAGGACAGCGGCGGTGCCACGGTCGCCACCAAGACGAAGGTTCCCAACAGCTTCGTCTACCGGCTGATCCCCTACGACAAGCATGACCTCACCAAGGGCGGCAAGCTCCAGGCGCTGCAGGTGGTCTCCCGCCGCAGCGGCTCGCCCATCGCCTACCAGGACGTCGACAGCGCGCACCCCACCGGCGGGGCGTTCACCGACGACCAGAAGGACCTGAGCAACTACGGTCCGGCCCTGAGCACCCGCTGGGTGACCATCCACGACACCAAGACCGACACCAGCGGGAAGGCGTTCGACGCCAACGCCCTGGCGAAGTCGTTCAAGGCGACCCCGTTCAAGCGTCCGGAGAACGGCCAGTTCCGCCCCGGCACGGACTTCCGTGAGTTCTACTTCGACGCCACCGGTGACACCAACGCCACCAGCACCGCCAACGACGGCTACGGCGGCTGGGGCACCCTGTACAAGCTCACCCAGAGCGACCCGCGCTCCAACGACGGCAAGCTCAGCGTCTTCTACGCGGGCGACAAGGCGCACACCGGCATCGACAACGTGACGTTCCTCGACCGCACGCACGTCGCCTTCGTCGAGGACGCCAGCGACACCGTGCACGCCCAGCGGGACGCCCTCGACTCCGGGTTCGTCTTCGCCACGACGACCGACTACTCGGGCGGCGCGCAGCCGGTGCGCTTCCTGGCCGAGGGCCGCGACCCGTCGGCGACCCTGGACAACATGCTGTCCTCGGTGAACGGCGGCATCCAGAACGACGGTGACAACGAGATCACCGGCATCCACGTCTCCGACGGCGACCCGGGCACGGACGGCATCCTCGGCGCCAAGGTGCCGACCCTGTTCCGTGACGGCTGGCGGCTGTTCTGGACCCAGCAGCACGGCGACAACACCACGTGGGAGATCACCCCGGCCGACAAGTAGGGATGCGGCCAGCCGGGGCGGGCCAGCGACCGATCCTCACGTCCCGCCCCACCGGCCACTCCGACGAGGAGCGTCAGCGCGACGTGACGGCCCGGCTCGACGACATGGTCCGCGCCGAGCGTGCGAAGCACCACAAGAACGAGAGCGCGCCCCACAAGGAGAAACCCACCGGCACCTAGCGGCGCCTTATGGTGCGGATGTGGTGCACAGCCCGCCCACCGGTCTAGACGACAAGAACCCCCCGGGTCCCTGACCTAGGGGGTTCTGCTGGAGCGGGTGACGAGAATCGAACTCGCGCTCTCAGCTTGGGAAGCGACGGCGCTCGCACGGTCAGATAGCTTCCGACCTGGACGTACGCGCCCTGACTCAATACCCGGGAGCACAGCGTCGCACCGTTGTTTACCGCGGAAGGCGCGAGAGCGCCATTCCGGACTTGGCCCCGCCCAGGCCACGGAAACGGCCTGCAGCCGCAATGCCTCCTTACAGAAGCACACCGGGAAAGCTCAGCCACGATCAAAGGTCCTCCTACCCGGATTCAGAGCCGCGGCGCCGCCTCGCGCAGTCGATCACGCGCGGCCCTCAGCAGGCCCCGTGCCCACTCCGCACGCGTGGCGCCCTCGGTCGGCCCCATCGACTCGACGTGGCCGGCACCCAGCGCTCGGGCGATCGCCTCCGCCGCGAGACGCTGCGTGAGATCGTCGTCGTACTCACCGCGGCCATCAACGCGTCGCCGTTCACGGTGTGTCGTCTTGTCACCCCCTCCCCACGGGGCCAATTCGCCATCGCTGGCCGGGAAGGGACGATACCTGCATCAACTTGACCACTCCATGACATTACAGCCGCTCATGATCTGGCAAACTTGGCGGCGTTTTATGCAAGAGCCTTCAGCAGGATGAAGGCAAAGTGGGCTGGGGGGCGGACTCTTGAGGATGTTCAGAGTGCCTGTGTTCATCCGCCGGTGGGTGCGGTGGACGCTGGCAGCGCTCGTCACAGGTGCCGCGCTCGCGGGTGGCATGGCAGCCACGTCGGCGCCCGTGTATGCCGCGGCAGCGGGCACTGGGGGGATGGATCTGCTGGCCCAAGGCGCCAACTTCGAAGTGCTGCAAACGTCCCGCTATGCCAGCGGACACTGGGCACCCACCCACCAACTGTTCAAGAACCAGCTCTTCTACGACTTCACCGATGTCGTCCAGAACAACCGGTTGCGGCTGTTCATCGAGCAGCCCGGTGGCACCGTCCTCACGATGGAAGAGGCAGAGCAGAAATCCGACGGCACCTGGACAACTCCAGCACCGATGGCCGGACTGCCGACGATCGACGCCACCACGTCGCTACCGACTCGGAACTACCTGGCCGCGGCAGTCGTCGGCACACATGTTCATCTGGTCTACATCGGAAGCACCGGCCAGATCATGCACACGTACGAACGCGCCGACGGCACCTGGACGTACCCAGACCAGGTGGCTCCTGGAAGCGCCTACCGGCATGACAAGTTCGCCAGTGTGTCGGCCGCTTCGGTAGGTGGCCTCCTGCAGATCGCGGTCGTCGACCAGGCCCACAAGACGGTGCTGCACACCGTCAGGCACGCCGACGGAACCTGGGCGCCGTGGGGCAACGTGTTGTCGCCAGCAGGCAAGCCGCGCTACTGGGGCATGCCGATCCGCGTGGCGATGGCCGGCTTCGGGTCCAGCCTCCAGATGGTGGCGCTCACCAATGGACAAGTTGCCCAATACCACACGATCCGGCACGCCGACGGATCCTGGAGCCGGTGGGGTGACATCAACGCGCAGGTGGACTTCAATCGCGCTGGTTTCATCGGAACGGTCCTGCAAGAGGTCACGGCAGTCAATGTCTCCGGCAACCTCCAGCTCGTCTTCGCCTCCGACGACGACCAGGGTTCGCTGTTCCACACCATCCGGTACGCCAACGGCACCTGGTCGAAGGCGGGACTGGTCCAGCGGGCCACGAACCTCTCCAGCTGGCGGCCGAGCGGTGTCGCCGGCTCGGCCGGGTGAACAGACGGCCGTCTCCACCGGTGTGGCCGACTCCGACGACTGCGGCCGGCAACCGGTCTACTGGCCCGTGAGAAAGAAAAGCCCACGCCTCTGACCAGCTCGGACGCCGCGGGCCTCTGTCGTTGCCGGTCGATGTCGGCTGACCTCGTACGGTGCCACCGCGCGCTTGATCTCGTCTTCGTCCACGGGCTTTGCGCTGCTTTGGCGCGAGTGATCAGGCCCCGTCACCTTCCGGCGCGTCGGACAGGCAGTGGACCCGCCCTTCACAGCACGACGTTGGAGCCGTGATCTTCGAGGATTCTTCCCGCTCTCCCGTCGAACGTGCACCTGCAGCTCGCGAAGGGCGGTGAGACCGGTGACGGTCACCCGGGGGTGTCCGCCTTGGCGCGCGGCGGGTCGGGTTCGAGCTGGGCGGCGACACGTTCTGCGGTGGCGGCGGCCCAGCGGCCGGAGGTGACGGTGCCCAGTACCAGGATGGCCGCCCCGCACCCGGCGATGATCCACCAGGCCGTAGGCCGCGCGCCGGATGCGACCGCGGCGCCGATCACCGCGATGCCGAGCGAGGATCCGACCTGACGGCTGGTCGCGGCGACTGCGGCGGCGACGCCGGCCTGGGCGCGCGGCATGCCGGACACCGCCGTGTAGGTGATCGGTGCGTTGACGAAGCCGAAGCCGAGACCGAACAGTCCGTATATGACGTACAGCAGGATGTCCGAGGGATGGGCGGAGCGGGTGACGGCGACAGCCAGTACACCGCTGGCGCCGATACCGGCCCCCGCGAGGACAAGGGGGATCCGCGGGCCGCGGCTGCCCACGATCCGCCCGGACAGCGGCGGGCACACCAGGGCCAGTATCGCCATCGGCAGCAGGTGGAGCCCGGTGCCCAGGGCGCTCAGTCCCACCACCCGTTGCAGGTAGAGGGTGTTGGCGAACAGGAAGCCACCGAGCGCGCCGAAGGCGAGGACCGCTGTCGCGGTGGCCCCGCTGAAAGGCGCGCTGCGGAAGAGCCGCGGGTCGATCAGCGGTTCGGCGCGCCGGTTCTCGTACGGGATCAAGACGGCCAGCGCGCCCGCTGTCATGATCAGGCAGGCCACGATCGGAGCGGTCCAGCCCTCTCCGGGCGCCTCGATGATGGCGTACGTCAGTGCGCCGAGCAGGACGATCACCAGCAGCTGGCCCACGGGGTCGGCGCGTCGGGCCGTGTGCGCGCGGGACTCCGGGACGAACAGCGCGGCGAGCGTCAGCGCGGCCAGCCCGACCGGCACGTTCAGCCAGAACACCGACCGCCATCCGGCCCACTCCACCAGTACCCCGCCGAGGACCGGCCCGGCCGCCATGCTCAGGCCGACCACCCCGCCCCAGACGCCGATGGCCCGCGCCCGCTCCCGTGGTGCGGTGAAGGTGTTGGCGAGGATGGCCATGGCGACGGGGGTGAGCATGCTGCCGCCCACCGCCTGCACCATACGGAAGACGACGAGCCATCCCGTCGTGGGCGCCAGACTGCACAGGGCCGACCCGCCGGTGAACAGCACGAGACCGAACTGGAAGACGCGCCGCCGTCCGACGCGGTCGGCGGTGGCGCCGGCCAAGGTCAGCAGCGAGGCCAGGACGATGGTGTACGCGTCGAGCGTCCACTGCAGGCCGGAGACGGACGCGTCCAGGGACCGCTGCATCGAGGGAAGTGCGACGTTGAGAACGGTGACGTCGAGACTGACGAGCAGCACGCTCAGGCAGCAGACGGCGAGGACGGGGGCGCGCCGCCCCCGTACGGGATCGGACACGTGGGCTCCCGCGCTCAGTCGGTGGGCCGATGGGTTGCATGTACTTCGGCGAAGTCCCAGACCAGAGGGAGGAGTTGCCCCGGAGTCTCGATCTGGGGCATGTGACCGGTGCGAGGGAGGAGCTCGAACCGGGCGCCGGGGATGGCGGCGGCGTACGCACGTCCGTACACGGTGTCGACGACCTGGTCGCTCTCGCCCCACGCGACGAGGACCGGGAGAGTGACCTTGGCCAGGCGCTCCCGCAGGGTGGGATCGGCCATGGTGTGCGGGCCCGAGTAGACCTGCAGCGCGGCCATGTTGGCGGCCGCGACCGCGCGCTGTTCGTCGGAGAACGTGCTGGGGTCGATGCGGAACTTCTCGACGTCGTGGAATGAGAGAGCGGACAACTCGGCGGGTGTCAGGGCGAAGGGGTCGGCGACCGGGTGGCCCGGTACATGGATGCCGACGGCGTTGACGAGGACGACGCTGCTGATCCGGTCACTGCCGAGCAGGGCTGTTTCGGCGGCGATCCAGCCGCCTATGGAATTGCCGACCACGGTGACGTCCTCCAGGCCGAGGTCTTCCAGCAGTCGGATGTAGACCTGGGCGAGGGTGGGCACGTCGGTCAGCCAGTCGGGCCGGGCGGTCCCGCCGAAGCCGGGGTGGACGGGGGTGATGACCCGCGCCGGCCGTTGCCCGGCGAGGAGCCCGGCGAACCCGGCGACGGTCTGCGGACCGCCGCCGCCGTGCAGGAGCAGGAAGGGGTGACCCTTGCCCCGCTCGTCGTCGGTGAAACTCAGGTCGACGTCGCCTGAGTCGAGGGTGAGGGTGACAGTGCGGGCGGTGCCGGTCATGGAGGTCTCCAAGTCTATTGTCGGAGGCGGGGGTTGGCGAAGACTGATTACGCCGCCGTCACGCGTAGTCGGTCGCCGGCACGGTGGCGTAACGGCCCATCATCTGAACGGTCGCCTGCGGGGTCAGCTCCCGACCGCCGGCGATCATGTCCCGCAGGTCGCGGAAGTACTGCACGTACAGGTCGGGCGTGAAGGTGTTGAGCATCACCGCCGGTTCGTCGCCGAGGTTGGCGAAGGTGTGCGGGGCCCCGGGCGGGATCATCGCGAGGGTGCCGGCCGGTGCGACATGTGTCGTCTCCCCGACGGTGAAGTGCACGGTGCCGGAGACCACGTAGAAGCCCTCGTCGTGCTGGGCGTGACGGTGCTGCGGGGGCCCTTCGGTATGCGGGGCGAGGGTGATCTCGGCCATGCCGAGACGGTGCCCGGTGGTGCTGCCGTCCTCGAGGATGCGGATCTGTGCCGGACCCAGAGGGATCGTCTCGCCGTCGTCCGGACCTACCACGGAAACCTTGGTCATCGTCATCTCCTTCGTGAGAGTTGACTCTCATGAAGGAGGTTAGAGGGTTCGGCATCATCATGCAAGTGAACTCTCATGACGAGAGTGGCCAGTGATAAGGTGAGGGCGGATGGACGGACAGGAAAGGGGACGTACTGGTGGCAACGACGCAGGCGGAGACCGGCCGCACCAATCAGAAGAAGCGCACCCGTACAGCGATCGTCGAAGCCGCCCGCGAACTCATCGGCACGGGCGGGGAGGTGACCATGCCCGCCATCGCGCGCGCGGCGCTGGTCTCCGAGGCCACCGCATACCGCTACTTCCCCGACC
Organism: Streptomyces sp. NPDC051987; assembly: GCF_040680735.1. NCBI lineage: Bacteria > Bacillati > Actinomycetota > Actinomycetes > Kitasatosporales > Streptomycetaceae > Streptomyces > Streptomyces sp. NPDC051987. Next base: position 54,343 of record NZ_JBFAXI010000005.1, read on the forward strand.
TTCCCTCGCTGATCAGCGAGGCCCTGGCCGGCGCCTGGCCGCCCCCCGCCGAGGCGCTCGCACCGGTCGCTGACTCCACCGATCCCGTCGAACGGGTCGCCTTCGCCTGCGAGTTCCTGTTGCGCGGCATACTCCTCCGGCAGGGAGCGGTGCGCGCCATGATCGCGGCCACCATCACCCGCCCGGAGACGGTGACCGCCAGGCCCGGGGTCCGCTTCGGGTTGATCGACTTCGCACTCCTCCCCCTGGAGGACACCCTCGGGGTCACGGATCCGGAAGTCCTCGCCCAGCTCAAGCGGGACCTCGCCGTGGTCGTCGGCGCAGAAGCCCTCTTCTCCCTCACAGACCTGTGCGGCCTCGCCCCCGACGACGCCATCGCCAGCGCGGTGCACACGGCGACCACTCTGACCGAAGCCGCACTGCGGACGACTGCGCGAGGGTGAGCCGAGCGGGGATGTCTCTGAAGAGTTTCCGATAAAGCACAAGCCCCAGGTCACTGACCTGGGGCTTCGCTACGGAGCGGGTGACGAGAATCGAACTCGCGCTCTCAGCTTGGGAAGCTGATGTTCTACCATTAAACTACACCCGCGTAAGACGCCGACGGGGTCGGTGTCCGAACGCTCGCTCACTGTACCTCATGACGGACCCCCGGTGCTCGGACCCGGGGGGCCGTGTGTGTTTCGGGAGTGGGTCGAGGGGTGGGATCCGGGTGCGAGCGGCCGGAGTTGGGGCGTACGGTGGAGGTGTGGGAGAGGGCCCGGGCGGGGTCGGAGTGCCGCCTGGAGAGCCGTCCCTTTGATCCCGTAATGTGGCTTTCCGTCGTCACGGCAGTAGCCCGACGCGGCTCCTGGGGAAGGGACTTAAGGGACTTGATGGAAAGCACCGTCGTCCGCTGTGCCGAAGGGCACGTGTTCAGCACCGCTTCGTTCCCGATGCAGCAGGCCGAGCGACTCGGCCCAGGCAGGCTCGTGCGGTGTCCCAAGTGCGCCCGGCTGCGCAGCGTCGTGCCGGTCGCGCTGGAGAAGCAGCAGTAGGGAACGGCAGGGAAGGGCCGTAGGGACCGCACAGTCCCCACGGCCACGGCCGTACGAAGGCGCGTGGACTCGTGACGGTTTTCGTCGGTCCGCGCGCCTTGCGTATCCTCGGGGCGTGCTTCTCTCAGACAAGGACATCCGGGCCGAGATCGACGCCGGGCGGGTACGGATCGATCCCTACGACGAATCCATGGTGCAGCCGTCGAGCATCGACGTCCGGCTGGACCGTCTCTTCCGGGTGTTCGAGAACCACCGGTACCCGCACATCGACCCCTCCGTGGAGCAGCCCGACCTGACACGGCTGGTGGAGCCGGAGGGCGACGAGCCCTTCATCCTGCACCCCGGGGAGTTCGTGCTCGCCTCGACGTACGAGGTCATCACGCTGCCCGACGATCTCGCCTCCCGGCTGGAGGGCAAGTCCTCGCTGGGGCGGCTCGGGCTGGTCACCCACTCCACCGCCGGGTTCATCGACCCCGGCTTCAGCGGCCACGTGACCCTGGAGCTGTCGAACCTCGCGACCCTCCCCATCAAGCTGTGGCCGGGCATGAAGATCGGGCAGCTCTGCATGTTCAGGCTCTCCTCCCCCGCCGAGCACTCCTACGGCAGTGAGCGCTACGGCTCCCGCTACCAGGGGCAGCGCGGGCCCACCGCCTCCCGCTCCTACCTCAATTTCCATCGGACCCAGGTGTGAGGGACCAGGCATGAGCAGCGGCAGCGACGTCCGGGAGAATCTCAGCTACGAGCAGTTCGGCGTCGCCGTCCGCGAGCTCGCCCAGAGCATCGCCGACGACGGGTACGAGCCGGACATAGTGCTCTCCATCGCCCGCGGCGGTATGTTCGTCGCCGGCGGGCTGGCCTACGCCCTCGACTGCAAGAACCTGCATCTGGTGAACGTCGAGTTCTACACCGGGGTGGGGACGACCCTCGACATGCCGGTCATGCTCGCGCCCGTCCCCAACGCCATCGACTTCAGCGACAAGAAGGTGCTGATCACCGACGACGTCGCCGACACCGGCAAGACGCTGAAGCTGGTCCGCGACTTCTGCCTCGAAACGGTCGCCGAGGTGCGCTCCGCGGTGATCTACGAGAAGTCCCACTCCCTCGTGAAGTGCGAGTACGTGTGGAAGCGGACCGACGAGTGGATCAACTTCCCGTGGAGCGTCCTTCCGCCTGTGGTGAGGAGAGCCGGGCAGGTGCTCGACGCCTGACGGCGGCCGTACCTGACGGCGAGCGCGAGAAGGGCCCCGGCGCGGCTGCCGGGGCCCTTCACCTGTGTGCGGAGCTAGAACGTGCCCAGCTTCACGATCGACAGCAGGGCGATCAGCTGGATCGCCGACGCGCCCAGGGCCTTCGGCCAGGGCAGGTCGTGGGACCTGCTGACCATCAGGGTGAGCAGGGCACCCGCCGCGACCCAGGTGGCCCAGCCGAGGAGCTGGACGAAGCCCGCGTCGCCGCCGAAGAACATGGCGAACAGGAGGCGGGGGGCGTCGGTGATCGACATGATCAGCATGGAGAGGCCGACCGTCGGCTGCCAGGCGCCGTCGCCGCCCAGCTGGCGGGCCAGGGTGTGGGTCACCACGCCCAGGACGAAGGCGGAGAGGACCATCGCGATCGCCGTCACGAGGACGATCGGGACCGCGTTGGTGAGCGTGGCGTTGATCGCGTCCGCGCGGGCGCCGTCGAAGCCGAAGACGGCGAGCAGACCGTAGAGGAAGGTCACGATGAGGGCGGGGCCCCACATCGCGTAGTCCCGCATCTGCAGGAAGGTCTGGTTCGGGGCGAGCACGATGCCCCTCAGCAGGTCCTTCCAGTGCAGGCGCGGGCCGATCGGGCCGGACGGCGCCGCAGAGCCGGCGTGGTAGGTCGCACCCCGCGTGTAGCCGTCGGCCTCGTCGACCGAGAAGGCCTGGGTGTGGCCCGGCTGGTTCGCCGCGTACGGGTCGGGGGCGCCGGAGCCGTAGCCGCCGCCGTAGCCGCGGTCGTCGCCGAAGTACTCCGGGCCGTCGCCGCCGCTCTGTCCGGGGTGGCCGCCGCGCGCCTGCGCCTGCGGCCAGCCGGACCCGCCGCCGTGCTGCGGGTACGGCTGCGGGGCCGACGGGTACCCGTACGACGGTCCGGCCGGCTGTCCGCCGAAGCTCTGCGGCGGTGCCTGCTGCCCGTACGCGGGTTGTTGCGGTCGCGCTTGCGGGGCACGGTCGTCCCGGCCGCCGCGTCCGTTCCTGAATCCAGCCACGTCATCGAACGTACCTGGTCCGCAACGGCCGCGTGCGGGCTCGGGCGGCCGAGCCCGCCATTGCGGCAGAGCTGTGACATCCCCTAGGGGCCCCGAGGGGACGTCTCAGGGGCGCTCGGTGTGCCGGTCGGTGCGCCGCTCAGTGCGCCGGTCGCCGACGGCTCGCGACCCGCCGGTCAGTCGGCGAAGACGGCGCCTAGCTGCGGGGTGCCGGTCGTCGACACGCCCAGCTTGTTCGCGGGGAGGGCCCGGGACCCGGTCGTGGTGATCTTCGAGCCGTTGGACGGCAGGTAGGTGACCGCGCCGTCACCACCGTTCTCGTACGAGCCGACGACCAGGTCGGCCCTGCCGTCGCCGGTGACGTCGTCCAGCTTGATGTCGGCGCCGAACAGGTCGTCCTTCTCGTCGTCGCCGGGGACGCCGGCCGTGCTCTGCGCGAAGGACTGGGCGCCGGAGGCGAGGTCGATCCCGGTCCTCGAGCCGTAGAGGACGGTCACCTGGCCGGTGTCGGTGTTGCTGCCGAGGTCCTCGTAGGGGGCGGAGACGACCAGGTCGGCGCAGCCGTCGCCGTTGACGTCACCGAGGTCGATCTCCCAGCCGAACTTGTCGCCCTTCTCGGAGGTTCCGGGGACGTTGCCGCTGTTCTGGTTGAACATGGTTGCCTTGGCCGGGCCTGCCGCGCTGCCGTACGTGATGGCCACCCGGCCCCCGTTGGCGGAGTCCGGGAAGGCCGTCCCGCCGCTGCCGGCGTCCCAGGCGGCGCCGCTGACGATGTCGCCGTAGCCGTCGCCGTTGACGTCGCCGATGCCGGTGACGACGCCGCTCTTCAGCGCCTTGGCGCCGGTGACGGTGAGCCCCCTGGAGGTGCCCGGCAGCCAGTAGTTGGTGTTCCAGTGGGCGCTGGTCTTCGTCTCGTACCCGTCGACGACGAGGTCGCTGCGGCCGTCGCCGTTGACGTCGCCGGCGGTGAGCTTCATCGGTCCGTACGGGTTGGAGCCGGTGCCGGACTGGACCGGCGGCTTGACGGTGTACCGGCCGCCGGGCGTGCCGCCGGTGGAGATGCCGCCCTTGAACACCCAGAGGGTGGCGGCCGAGCTGCCGACGGCGAGGTCCGCCTTGCCGTCGCCGTCGAAGTCGCCGGCGGCGAGCGTCAGTCCCCAGTAGTCGTGGGCGCTCGGCGAGGGGTCCTTGATGTCTACGCCCTTGCCGGTGAGGCCGCTCTTGGAGCCCCACAGGAGGGTGACGGTGCCGCCGTCGGTGTCGGTGCCGACCTTCTCCCCGGGCGCACCGACGGCGAGGTCGTCGTACCCGTCGCCGTTGAAGTCGGCGTAGGCCAGGGCCTCGCCGAAGGCGTCGCCGGCCTCGGCCGTGCCCGGGACGCCGGGGCTGTTCTGACTGAGCGTGGTCCGCTTGGCGGTGGTGATGCCGGTGGCGGAGCCGTAGAGGGCGATGACCTGGCCGGCACCCTTGTGACCGCTGACGTAGGCGGTGGTGGCGGAGGTGGCGATGTCGCCGATGCCGTCGCCGTTGAAGTCGGCGCGGGCGACCTTGACGGAGTCCGCGGCCGACGCGGAGGCTGCCGAGAAGGTGAGCAGACCGCCCGTCAGCGCGGCCGCGGTGGCCGTCGCGAGGGTGAGTCGCGGGAACGTGTGCATGCGGGTCGTCTCCTGCGGCATGCGGGGGCCGCCCACATCCCGCGGACGGCCGGAGTCAGTGATGTCCAGCGATGAGGAGACCCGCCTCAAGAGGTAAGGGTTGTACGTGAGTTCGGTGAAGTCCCTGCGGCAGCTGTGACTCACGGGAATGGCGCCGCCGAGTGCGGTGCGACGCGGGCGCCGGACGCAGGGGGTGCCCGACAGGTCCCGGTCGCTCACGCTCTCCTGATCACCCCTGGGGCAGGATGGGGGCATGAGCGTAGTCAAGATCAACGTGCTGACCGTCCCCGCCGAGCAGCGGGAGACGCTGGAGAAGCGGTTCGCCTCGCGGGCGCATGCCGTGGAGGGGTCGGACGGGTTCGAGTGGTTCGAGCTGCTGCGGCCGGTCGAGGGGACCGATCAGTATCTGGTGTACACGCGCTGGAGGGACGAGGAGTCCTTCCAGGCGTGGATGGAGGGGCCGATGAAGGCCGCGCATCAGGGCGGGGCGGAGGGGGAGCGGCCGAAGCCGGCGGCTGCCGGGGCGACGTTGTGGTCCTTCGAAGTGGTGCAGTCGGCCGGGCCGAAGGGCTGACCGGCTCCCCCCGCGTGTGCGGTCAGGCCGGTGTCGTGGTCGTGAGGGGCGCGGTCGCCGCGGCCGGTCGCGGTACGACGCGGCGGCGCCGGGCCGGGAGGCCGAGCGTCGGGTGGGCGACGGACCAGGCCGCGCCCTTGCAGATCAGTTCCTTGTAGCGGGCGGCGGTGCGGCCGGTCAGCGCCGCCCGTACGGCCCGGTCGTCGGCCGTGACGTACTGGATCAGGCCCTCCCGGCGGCCCAGCGAGACGCACTGGTTGAAGTACCGCAGGGGCGCGTTCGGGAGTTTCCCGCCGGTCAGGCGGGCCGCGATGGCGTCGGCGGCCTGCCAGGCCATCGGGACGCCCGAGGCGCAGGACATCCGGAGCGGCTTGCCGCCCGCGCCGGTCGCCGAGGCCGCGTCGCCGACGGCGTACACGTCCGGGTGCGAGACCGAGCGCATGGTCCGGTCGACGACGATCCGGCCGGCGGCGGTGACCTCCAGGGCGGTGGCCCGGGAGATCGGGTGGACGGCGAAGCCGGTGGTCCACACGGTGACGGCGGCCGGGACGGTGGCACCCTCGGCCGTGGTGACCTGACCGGGCGCCACGGCGGTGACGGCGGTGTGCTCGTGCACGGTGACGCCGAGCCCGTCGAGGACCTCGCGCAGGTGCCGGCGGCCCTTGGGCGAGAGCCAGTCGCCGAGCGCGCCCCGGGCGGCGAGGGCGACGTCGAGGTCCGGGCGGGACTCGGCGATCTCGGTCACCGCCTCCAGCCCGGTGAGCCCGCCGCCGACCACCACCACGGGGGCGCCGGCCGCCAGACCGGCGAGGCGCTCGCGCAGCCGGAGCGCTCCGGGGCGGCTCGCGATGTGGTCGGCGTGCTCGGCGACACCTTCGACGCCCTGGTCGTGCCAGTCGCTGCCGAGTGCGTACACGAGGGTGTCGTACTCCAGCTCCCGCTCGGCGTCCTCGCCGGTGCCGTCCCCGGTGGCGTCCCCGGTGGCGACGGGCACCGTCGTGACCGTCCGGTGGTCGACGTCGACCGCGGTGACCCTGGCGAGCCGTAGCTCCACGCCGGTTCCCGCGAACATCTCGGCGAGGGGCCGGGGCGTGAGCTCCTGGCCGGTCGCCAGCTGATGCATCCGGACGCGCTCGACGAAGTCGGGTTCGGCGTTGACGAGGGTGATGGTGACGTCCTCGCGGCGCAGGCGCCGGGCGAGGCGGCCGGCGGTGATGGCTCCGGCGTATCCGGCGCCGAGGACGACGATGCGGTGCTGCATGTCCGTGCTCCTGTCATCCAGCTCTTCAGCGGGTCGCCCCCTGAACCGGGCGGCCCGCCGTTTCCTGACAGGAGGGCGGTGTGAAGCGGGTCACATGGGGAGCGGAGGGGGCTAGGGCAAGCCGGACGGCGGGGTCAGAAGAGGCGGAGGGAGAGGGAGAGGGGGAGCAAGGGGGCGGGGTCAGAAGAGGCGGAGCAGGGGGGCGCCGTGGTCGGCCGCCGCCCACCGCATGGTCGCGCGCTCCAGCTTGTCGGGGTTGACCTGAGTGCGGAACGCGGCGATGCCGTCGGCGGTGATCTCCAGGCACATCACACCGAAGACGCGGCCGTCGACGACCGCCACCAGGGCGGGGCCGCCGTTGGCGCCGGCGAGGTGCAGCTCGGCGGTGCCGCCGACCACGGCGCGCTGGGCGGGGCTCTGTTTGAACAGGCCCCGCATGAACTTCGCGACCGCGAGGGCGCCCTCGAACGGCCTGGCCGCGGCCGGGACCTTCCCGCCGCCGTCGCCGACCGCGACGGCGTCCTCGGTGAGCAGCCGGACCAGCGGTTCGGTGCGGCCGCTGGTGGCGGCCGCGAGGAACTCCTCGATGATCCGCCGGGCGGCGGCGTCGTCCACCTCGGTGCGGGCCCGGCCGTCCGCGACGTGCTTCCTGGCCCGGTGCAGGATCTGCTGGCTGGCGGACTCGGTGAGGTCCAGGATCCGGGCGATCTCCCGGTGCGGGTAGTCGAAGGCCTCCCGCAGCACGTACACCGCGCGCTCGGCCGGGGTGAGGCGTTCCAGCAGGACCAGGACCGCGTACGACACCGACTCCCGGCGTTCGGCGGTGTCGGCGGGGCCGAGCATCGGGTCGCCGGCGAGCAGCGGCTCGGGGAGCCACTGGCCGACGTAGGTCTCACGCCGGGCGCGGGCCGACGTGAGCTGGTTGAGGCAGAGGTTGGTGAGCACCTTCGTCAGCCAGGCCTCGGGGACCTCGATGTGGCCGGTGTCGGCGGCCTGCCAGCGCAGGTACGTCTCCTGCACGAGGTCCTCGGCCTCGCTCGCGGAGCCGAGGAGACGGTAGGCGATGGCCGCCAGGCGCGGCCGGGCCGCCTCGAACCGGTCAACGTCGCTCACCGTCAGGGCCATGGGCGGGATCCTAGTCCGCGCGGTCGGAGGGGGCTCAACGGCCGTGGCGGTGTGGGTGGACCGGGTCCGTCGCCGGCAGGCAGGCGGTAGTGGGTGGACCGGGTCCGTCGCCAGCAGGCAGGCGGTAGTGGGTGGACCGGGTCCGTCGCCGGCAGGCAGGCGGTAGTGGGTGGACCGGGTCCGTCGCCGGCAGGCAGGCGGTAGTGGGTGGACCGGGTCCGTCGTCGGCAGTCGCCGTTGTCGACGTCGGCCCGGCCCGGCCTGGCATGAAACCGACACCCCGTGGAGGGGCGGTTCCGGGCCTCGGGCGCCCGCTGCGGACAGCGACCCGCGCCGCCGTCGTCGTAGGAATGTATGAGCATATTGTCGGGAATGGGTGGTATACGCGGCGTAGCGGGCCCGTGAGGAGTTCCGTGCGGCATGCCCGCCGCCCACCGCACACGACCGGAGGACGAACGTATGCGGCTCCGTGCCCGGCCCAGGGGTGACCGTTCGGTCGACGACGCCCTGGACGTGGCGGTGGCCGACATGGTGCGCCGGACGGGGGCGGCGATCGGCGGCATCTACCTCATCGAGGAGCCGGCCGGGCTGCTGCGGCTGGTGACGATGTGCGGCCTGCCCGTCGACTTCAGCATGCCCTGGCAGCGGCTGCCGCTGAGCGCCCCCGTCCCGGTGGCCGACGCGATCGAGGAGGACCGCCTGGTCTGGGTCGGCTCCCAGGACGAGATGGCGCGCCGCTATCCGCGGGCGGCGGCCGCCCTGCCGTACCCCTTCGCGCTCGCCGCGGCCCCGTTGCGCGGGGTGCGCCGGCGCTGGGGCGGCGTGGTGCTGCTGTGGCCCGCCGACCACCCGATCCGGCCCACCCCTCGCGAACGCCACCACATCACCGCCAGCGTCCGCCGGCTGGCCCGGCTCCTGGACGACTCCCCGTCGCTTCCCGCGCTCCCCGAGCGACCCCGGCTGGTCCCCGTGGACTCCCCGCGCCCGGCCGCCCAGACCGCGCTGGCCGCCGTCGACTACCTCGACCGGCTCCCCGAGGGCGCCCTGGCCCTGGATCTGGAGGGCAGGGTCACGTTCATGTCCGCCACGGCCGCGCGGCTGCTCGGCCGGGACGCCGACCGGTTGCTCGGCACCCGGCCCTGGCAGTCGCTGCCCTGGCTGGACGACCTGAGATACGAGGAGCGGTACCGGCTGGCGGTCATCAGCCGGGCGCCGGTGTCCTTCAGCGCGCTCCGGCCGCCGGACCAGTGGCTGGCCTTCCACCTCCATCCGGACGCCAGCGGCATCAGCGTGCGCATCACCGCAGAAGAGGAGGAGAAGGCGGTCGCAGCGGGCGGGCACGCCGAGCCCGCGCCGACCACGCCCGGACGCCTCTACCAGCTGGTCCACCTGGCCGCCGCGCTCACCGAGGCGGTGACCACCCAGGACCTCGTCGCGCTCATGGCGGACCAGGTCCTGCCGGCCTTCGGCGCCCAGGGGATGGTGCTCAGCGTCGCCGAGGCGGGCCGCCTGCGGATCGCCGGGCACCACGGTTACCCCGCCGAGGTCGTGGAACGGCTCGACGCCCTCCCTCTCGGCACCGGCGTCACCCCGGCCGGCGAGGTCCTGGCGACCGGCGTGCCCGCCTTCTTCGGCAGCCCGGCCGAGCTGGCCCGCAGCTACCCCAGGGCGCCGCGCATGAGCGGGAAACAGGCGTGGGCCTTCCTGCCCCTGGTCATCTCCGGGCGCCCGGTCGGCTGCTGCATCCTCTCCTACGAACGCCCCCACACCTTCACCGCCGACGAACGCGCCGTCCTCACCCCGCTGGCCGGTCTGCTCGCCCAGGCCCTGGACCGGGCCCACCTCTACGACACCCAGCACCACCTCGTCCACCAGCTCCAGCAGGCGCTGCTGCCGCGCAGCCTGCCCACCCTGCCCGGTCTCGGCCTCGCCGTCCGCTACCTGCCGGCCGGGCACGGCATCGACGTCGGCGGCGACTTCTACGACCTGCTGCGCCTGGACGACACCCACGCGGCCGCCGTCATCGGCGACGTGGAGGGCCACAGCATGGCCGCGGCCGCCCTGATGGGCCAGGTCCGTACCGCCATCCACGCCCACGCCACCGCCGGAGCCGCCCCGGAGCAGGTCATCGCCCGCACCAACCGGCTGCTCACCGACCTCGCCCCCGACCTCCTGGTGACCTGCCTCTACGTCCACCTCGACCTGGCCGGCCAGGACCTGACCCTGGCCGGTGCCGGTCATGTGCCGCCGCTGCTGCGCCCGGCACCCGGGCGGGCCCACGCCCTGCACCTCGACCCCGGCCCGCCGCTCGGCGTCGACGCCGACGCGCGCTATCCCGTCACCCGAGCTCCGCTGCCGGCGGGTGCCGTCCTCGCCCTCTACACCGACGGCCTCGTCGAGCGCCCCGGGACCGACGTCGACCGTGCCACCGCCGCGCTCACCGAACATCTCGCCCATGCCGACGCCGACGACCTGGAGCGCCTGGTCGACAGCCTGGTCCACCAGGCCTGGCCGGCCGGCGGCCACACCGACGACCTCGCCGTGCTGCTGCTACGGACCGGACACGCATAGCCCCGACCCGACTCGTCCCGGCTCGACTCTGCTCGACCCGCCTCTACTCTGCTCGACCCGGCTCGACTCGACCCGCCTCGCCTCGTCGGCGCGGTGGGCGTCAGGCGGCAGGTGCCGTGGCCGTGAGCGGTGGCGGTGGCGGTGGCGGTTGAGCGGAGTACGGCGGGGCGGGATCCTGGGAGCGGAGCGGGTACCCGGAGGTCCGGAGGCACCATGACGGGACGCGTACCGGAGGACCTGGCGGTCGTCGTCGACGCCGGCGGGGCGGTCCTGGTGTGGAGCGCGGGCGCCCGGCAGCTGCTCGGGTACGAGCCCGCCGAGGTCGTCGGCCGCGCCGCCCGGCTGCTGCTCGCCGCCGAGCTGCCCGCGTCCGCGCGCCGGCACGTCGCGGACGGGCGGCGGTGGTCCACCGAGGTGGCGCTGCGGCACCGCTCCGGCGACCGGGTCGTCGTACGGCTCCAGGGCACCCCGTTGGACACCGGCGCCGGCCGGCCGCTGTGGCTGGTGACCGGGGCCGCGCGGGCGCCCCTGTCCGGCAGCGGACAGCCCGGGGCGGCCATCCTGTGGGACTACACCCTCGCCCAGCTGCCGATGCCGGTGGCGATCTACGACCGGCGGGCCCGGCTCGTCGCCGCCAACGAGAGCATGACCCGGATCATGGGCCTGTCCGTCGCGGAGATGCGCGGCAAGAGCCTGTACGAGATCGAGTCCAACCCGCCCTTCGACGAGTACGACCGCCTCCAGCGGCAAGCCCTGCGCACCGGGCGGACGATCTTCCACGAGCAGCACGGCCAGGCGCCCGGCGAGACCCGGAAGCATGCCTGGTCCATGTACTTCTCCCCGCTGAAGGACGAGGACGGCACGGTGCAGGGCCTGTCGGCGGTCGTCTTCGACACCACGGCGCAGTACTGGGCCCGCCGCCACCTGGCCGTCCTCAACGACGCCAGCATGCGGATCGGCAGCACCCTGGACGTGACCCGCACCGCGGAGGAGCTGGCCGAGGTGGCCGTGGCCGGGTTCGCGGACTTCGTCACCGTCGACCTGCTGGAGTCCGTCGTCCTCGGCGACGAACCGGAGCCGCTGCGGCCGGGCGAACCGGTCGCCGTGCGCCGTACCGCCCAGCGGTCCGTGCTGCCGGGCTGCCCGGAGGCGGTGGCCCGTCCCGGCGACGCGTTCCGCTACCCGGTGGACACGCCCCCGATGCGGACCCTGCTCGCCGGCCACGGCACCTGCCACCGGCCCGGCGATCCCGGTATGCAGGAGTGGCTCCGCACCTCCCAGGCCCGTGCGGAGTCCGTCGCCCGGCACATGATCCACTCGGTGCTGCTGGTCCCGCTGCGGGCCCGCGGCGTCACCCTCGGCCTCGCGCATTTCCTGCGGCACCGCACGCCCGAGTCGTTCACGGAGGACGATCAGCGGCTCGCGGAGGAGATCGTCGCCAGGGCCGCGGTGAGCGTGGACAACGCCCGCCGCTACACCCGCGAGCGCCGCACCGCCCTCGCGCTGCAGCGCAGTCTGCTGCCCGGCCGGCCGCCCGGTCTGGCGGCGACCGAGGTGGCCTACCGCTACCTGCCCACGGGGTCCGGCGCGGACGTCGGCGGCGACTGGTTCGACGTGATCCCGCTCTCCGGCGCCCGGGTCGCCCTGGTCGTCGGGGACGTCGTCGGCCACGGCATCCGCGCCTCGGCCACGATGGGCCGCCTGCGCACGACGGTCCGCACACTGGCGGACGTCGACCTCGCCCCCGACGAACTCCTCACCCAACTGGACGACCTGGTCATCCGCCTCGACCGCGAGGAGGGGCCGGAGGTGCCCGGCCGGGCGGAGGCGGCGTCCTCCGGCGAGATCGGCGCGACCTGTCTGTACGCCGTGTACGACCCGGTGTCCCGCCGCTGCACCATGGCGCGGGCCGGCCATCCGCCGCCGGCCCTGGTCACCCCCGACGGCCGCGTCCGCTTCCTCGACCTGCCGGCCGGCCCGCCGCTCGGCCTCGGCGGCCTGCCCTTCGAGTCCGTCGATGTGGAACTGGCCGAGGGCAGCGTGCTCGCCCTCTACACCGACGGCCTGGTGGAGACCGCCGGCCACGACATCGAGGTGGGCCTCGGTCTGCTCCGCCGGGCCCTGGCCGACCCGGCCGCACCGCTGGAGGAGACCTGCGAGCACGTGCTGCGGACGGTCCTGACCGACCGGCCGGCCGACGACATCGTCCTCCTGCTCGCCCGCACCTCGGCGCTGGACGCCTCCAAGGTCCGCACCTGGCAGCTCCCCCAGCATCCGTCCGCCGTCGCCGGAGCCCGGAAGATGGCCTGCGAGCAGCTGGCGGCCTGGGGTCTGGCGGACGCGGCCTTCGCCACCGAACTGATCGTCAGCGAACTGGTCACCAACGCGGTCCGCTACGGCGACGGTCCGATCACTCTCCGGCTGATCCGCGACGCGTCCCTCATCTGCGAGGTCTCCGACGGCAGCAGTACGGCCCCGCACCTGCGCCGGGCCCGCGTCTACGACGAGGGCGGCCGGGGCCTGCTGCTGGTCGCCCAGATCTCGGAACGCTGGGGCACCCGCCAGACGCCCACCGGCAAGACGATCTGGGCGGAACAGCCGCTGCCCGCCTGACCCGCCCTGCGGACTACCGGTCGGCCTGCCGGTCGACCTGGCCGGTGCGGGGACGGTCCCGCGGCAGGCTGTCGATCACGGCGGACACCACGGCGGAGGCGATGAAACTCCCCGCCATGACCAGCACCACCCCGACCATGAACTGCCCACTGGCGTCGCCCGACCAGTCGACGAAGGCGGCGAGGGTCAGCCCCACGGTCGTCCCGCCCACCGCGGCGGCGCGGTGTTCCCGGGCCGCCGCCAGGACCACCGCGGCGAGCAGGGTCACGATCAGCCCGGCCACCTGCCAGACCTGGTACGGCCCGCTCACCGAACCGTCGCCCTGCACCTCGTACTGCTGGTCCCAGCCCAGCCAGGCGGCCCAGGCCGCGACCGCCACCCCGGCCACCACCAGGGCCGGCACCATCGCCCGGAGGACGGGCTTGTGGATTCTCATGCCCCCAAGGGTTCCGGCCGCGCCGGACGCCCGACCAGAGTACGGATACTCAGACCGGCGCGACGGTGGCGACCGCGGCGGCGGCGAGGGCGACGAGCACGGCCAGGGTGCCGTAGCCGTGGGTCAGGGTGGTGGCCGAGGCGATCACGGCCACCAGCAACGGGCCGCCCGCGTCGCCCAGTTCGCGCCCGAGCTCGGCGGCGCCCATGGTCTGGCCCAGGCGCTCCTCGGGGGTGCCGGCGGCCAGCGCGGCGAAGCCGAGCGGGGTGATCAGTCCGGTGCCGGCGCCGGTCAGGACGGCGGCGGTGAGGATGCCGGCCAGGCCGGGCAGCATGGCGCAGGCCAGGCCGGTGGCGGTGAGCAGCAGTCCGGCGGTGAGGCCGGCGCGTGTCGTCAGGCGTCCGGCGTCCCGTGCGCGTCCGGCGCGCGGCTGGACCAGCGCGGCGGTCGCGGCGAGCAGCGACACGGCGGCGCCGGTGGCGACCGGGCCCAGCCCCGCCACCCGGCCGGACACGGGCAGGAACCCCACCCCGACCGACAGCGCGGCGGTGGCGGCGGCCAGCGCGGCGGTCGGGGCGAGGAACGCCGGGTCGGTGAGCCGGCGGGCGAGGTCGAGGAGGGTCTGCCGGGCCCTGGGCAGCGGCGGCACGACGGGGACGGCGAGCGCGGCCCAGCCGGCGACCGCCGCGCCGAGCACCGCCAGCACCGTGAACAGCAGGCGCAGTCCCCCGGCCCACACCAGGACGCCGCCGAGCAGCGGGCCGAGGGTGTATCCCACGGACTTGCAGAAGCCGTAGCTGCCGAAGGCGCGCCCGTGCCGCACGGCCGGGTTGAGCCGGGCCACCAGGGCGGACGCCGCCGGGGAGAAGGCGGAGGCCGCGGCGCCCTGGCCGAGGCGGGCCGCCCACAGCCAGCCGGGACTGCCGGCGACGGCGTACAGCCCGGAGGCGGCCGCGAAGGCGGCCAGGCCGCCGAGCAGGACCGGACGGCCCCCGATCCGGTCGGCGAGGGTGCCGAACACCGGCTTCAGCACCACCTCGGCGCCGTCGTACAGCGCGAGCAGGCCGCCGAGCACCAGCAGCGAGGTGACCGCGTCCGTGCTGTGGCCGCCGAGGTTGGCGGCGATGCCGTGCGCGCCGAAGGCGGTGGTGAACCCGGCTGCGTACAGCGGCCACATCGGCCCGCCTCGCCCGCTCGGTCCGCTCGGTCCGCTCGGTCCGCTCGGTCCGCTCGGTCCGCTCGGTCCGCTCGGTCCGTTCGGTCCGTTCGGTCGGTTCGGCTCGCTCATGCCGGTGACGGTAACAAGACCCGCCTTCCCGCAGGCCGCCGCTTCGGCCCGCGGGAAGGCGGGGAAGGGTGGGGCGGTCAGCCGCCCGTGACCTCGCTGAGCCGCGCGTCGTAGCCCGCCAGGTAGCCCGTCAGGGTGGGGTGGAAGACCGCCGTGCCGGCGTTCAGGTTGTTGATCCACGGGTCGGAGCCGCAGGCGCCGTGGCCGTCGAAAGTGGCGCGCATGTCGACGAACTCGACCGACCCGGCGGCCGCCGCGGCCCTGGTGCCGTCGGCGAGCGCGTCGGCCAGCCCGTTCATGGCGGTGCGCTTGGCGCCGGAGAGGTCGATCACCGGGCAGGTCCCGGTCATGGACAGCGTCCGCGGGTAGCCGAGGACGACGATCCGGGCGTTCGGCGCCTTGGCCCTGATGTCCTTGTACAGCCCCGTCAGGTCCGTGACCATCTGGTTCCTGGCGTAGGACGACATCCACAGCGTGGCCGTCTGGCAGTAGCTGTCGCTCTGGGTGAGGCAGCCCTGGACCACGCTGGAGAACTGGGCGTCGTTGCCGCCGACGGTGAGCGTGACGAGATCGGTGCCGGTGCTCAGCGCGGACAGCTGCTTGGCGCGCACGTCCGCGATGGTGGCGCCGCTGCAGGAGACGTCCGTCAGCGTGTAGTCGGAGTGCGCGGCCGCCCACAGCGCCGGGTAGTCGAGCGTGCTGCGCTTGCAGTCGCCGCTGGCGCTGTCGTAGTAGTCCGCTCCCACCCCGGAGGCGTACGAGTCGCCCAGAGCCACGTACTCCTGACCCGTCGCCGCCTGGGCGGGCGTGCTGAGCATTCCGGCCATACCGGCGAAGGCCAGCACCGCGCCGGCGACGACCGACGTTAATTTGCGCATGAGTTTCCTGAGTTCCTTCTGGATCGTGGAGTGCGGAGCTGCGTGAAGGATTGAAGATCGTACCGGTGCCGGGAGATTCCGTCGCACTGTGCCGTTGCACGTCAACTGCTCGTCGGCTGACCGGAGTTGCCCGGCCGCGGCAGGGGGCGCGCGTCAGCGGCGGCGCAGGGCCGGTTCGAGCAGGGCGGGCGGGGTGTCGTGCTTCTCGTGTGCGGCCAGGTCGGTGCCGGGGGCGACGATCGCGTCGATCGCGTCCAGGACGTCGGCGGTGAGCACGGTGTCGGCGGCGGCCAGCTGGGAGCGCAGGTGGTCCACGGTGCGGGGGCCTATGAGGGCGCTGGTGACGGCGGGGTGCGCGGTCACGAAGCCGAGGGCGAGCTGGATCAGGGTCAGCCCCGCCCCGTCGGCGACGGCGGCCAGCCGCTCCACCGCGTCGAGCCGTGCCTGGTTGACCGGGTGACCGAGGTCGAAGCGGTCGGGCAGGGAACGGGAGCGGCTGGTGGTGATGGCCTGCCCCCTGCGCACGGCGCCGGACAGCCAGCCGGAGGCGAGCGGGCTCCATGCCAGCACCCCCATCCCGTACTCCTCGGTCACCGGCAGGACATGGGCCTCCACACCCCGCTGGAGGAGGGAGTAGCTGGGCTGTTCGGTGACGTACCGGCTCAGGTGGTGTTCGCGGGCGGCCCACTGGCCCTGCACGATCCGGTACGCCGGGTAGGTCGAGGAGCCGAAGTGGCGGATCTTCCCGGCGCGTTGCAGATCGGTCAGCGCCGACAGGGTCTCCTCGTCGCTCGTGGCCGGGTCCCAGCGGTGTATCTGGTAGAGATCGACGTGGTCGACGCCGAGCCGCCGCAAACTGTTCTCCAGCGCGGTGACCAGCCAACGCCGCGAACCGCCCCGGTGATTGCGCTCGTCCCCCATCGGCATGCCGGCCTTCGTGGCCAGCACGATGTCGTCACGGCGGCCGGCGATCGCCTTGCCGAGCATCTCCTCCGACTCCCCCTGCCCGTACATGTCGGCGGTGTCGATCAGATTGATCCCGGCGTCCAGGGCGGCGTCCACGATCGCGGTGGCCTCCTCCTGAGTGGTCCGGCCGATCGCCCCGAAGTTCATCGCGCCGAGCCCGAGCGTGCTGACCTGTACGCCGGTACGGCCCAAGGTGCGGTACTGCATGATGCGTCTCCTCACACGAACCAAACGGAACAATGTCCCACTTCACGCCTCCGACGATACGGAACACTGTCCCGTTTGACAACGCCCCGCTAGAGTGACGGCCGACGAACACCCGACGAAGGACGCACCATGAAGGACGAGGAGCGGGCGGTCCGGCCCCGGCGGGCGGACGCGCGGCGCAACGAGTTGACGCTGCTGGAGGCGGCCGCGGCGGCGTTCGTCGCCTCGGGCGTGGAGGCGCCGGTGCGCGAGATCGCGGCGCGGGCGGGCGTCGGCACCGCGACGATCTACCGGCACTTCCCCACGCGCGCCGACCTGATCATCGCCGTCTACCGGCACCAGGTGGACGCCTGCGCCGAGGCCGGCCCGGCCCTGCTGACCAGCGCCCCGACCCCCTACGACGCCCTGCGCGAGTGGATCGACCTCTTCGTGGACTTCCTGGCCACCAAGCACGGCCTCGCCGCCGCCCTCCACTCCGACCAGGCAGGCTTCGACACCCTCCACGCCTATTTCCTGGACCGCCTCGTCCCCGTCTGCGCCCAGCTCCTCGACGCGGCGGCCGAGGCAGGCGAGATCCACGCCCCGCTGACGGCGTACGAGCTGCTGCGCGGCGTCGGCAACCTCTGCATCGGCGCGGAGAACGACTCCGGCTACGACGCCCGCCGCATGGTCGGCCTCCTGGTCACCGGCCTGCGCCACACGACGTGACCCGCTGAACGCCGGGGCGCCGGGGCGCCGGAGCAGTCAGGACGCCGGGGCAGTCAGGCGGTGCGCTGCGCGCCGGTGCAGGCGCGGTGCGCGGGCCGGTGCAGGCGCGGTGCGCGGGCCGGTGCAGGCGCGGTGCGCGGGCCGGTGACGGTGACGGTGACGGTGACGGTGACGGTGACGGTGCGAGTGTCGGCCCCGACGTCGGTGCCAGCCCCGGCACCGTTCTCAGGCCCCGGCTCCGGCTCCGGTGAACATCGCGATCATGCCGTGGGGGGAGTCCTCGCCGAACATGCGCTCGTGCAGGTCGGCGGTGTCGGCGGCCTCCGTGGCGCTGCGCGCGAACATGGCCTCCTCGTACCGGGTGAGCGCGGCCTCGGGGTCGTCGGGACGGGCGGCGAGCTCCCTGCCGAGTTCGGCCCCGTCGTACATCGCCAGGTTGGCGCCCTCGCCGTTCGGGATCATCAGGTGGGCCGCGTCACCGACCAGGGTCACCCCCGGCACCCGGTCCCATCGGTGCCCGGCGGGCAGGGTGTACAGGGGACGCAGTACCGGATCGGTGTCGCCGTCGGTGATCAGCGCGGTGAGCTCGGGCGCCCAGCCGGTGAACTCCGCCGCGATCCGGGCGGCTGCCGCGGCGGCCCCGGCGGGATCGAGGGGGGCGGCGGAGCCGGTGAAGCCGGCGTCGGCGAACCACTCCCGCGACCTGCGCAGCGCGACGTAGGTGTGGAGGGTTCCGCCGGTCTCCCGGTGCGCCTGGATTCCCTTGCCCGGCGCGAGCGCGAACATCGCCCCGCCGCCTACGGCCTTCGCGGCGGCCGGGTGCCGGGTGTCCGCGTCGAACAGGTAGGTCTCGACGAACGAGGTGCCGCTGTACTCCGGCACGGCGGCGGACAGCAGCGGCCGCACCCGTGACCACGCGCCGTCGGCGCCGACCAGCAGGCCGGTCGTGACCGCGGTGCCGTCGGCGAACCTCACCTCGTGGCGACCCTCGCCGAGGGCGCGGACGGCGCTGACCTTGTGGCCCCACCGGACGGTGCCGGCCGGAAGCGACGCGAGCAGGATCCGGCGCAGCTCGCCGCGCAGCACCTCGGGGCGGCCCCGCGTGCCGTCGTCGGCCTCCTCGAACAGCACGGTGCCGTCGGCGGCCAGCGCCCGGGTCGCCTCGCGCCCCTCCAGCACGAGGCCGCGGAACTCCTCGTACAGGCCTGCCTCCTGGAGCGCCGGCTGGCCGTTGTGCCGGTGGATGTCGAGCATGCCGCCCTGTGCGCGTGCCGTCGCGGAGGCGTCGGCCTCGTAGACGGTGGCGGGGATGCCGTGGACGTGCAGGACGCGGGCGAGCGTGAGGCCGCCGAGTCCGGCTCCGATGATCGTGACGGGCGTGCGCATGAGAACTCCTGGGTCGGGAGACCGGTACGGAACAGGGATGGAACAGAATTCCATGATGGAATGCCGTTCCATCGTGGAACGGCACTCCATCCGTGTCAAGATGGCGCCATGGCAACGCGGACACGCCGGTCACAGCGGCGCACGGAGGCGCTCTCGCGGGAGCGCATCGTCGAGGCAGCCGTCGAGCTGCTCGACACGGCCGGTGAAAGCGGGCTGACGTTCCGGGCCCTGACCGAACGCCTCGCCACGGGGCCCGGGGCGATCTACTGGCACGTGGCGAACAAGGACGAGCTGCTCGGCGCGGCCACGGACGCGGTGGTCGCCGCCGCGGTGGCCATCGGCCCCGCCGTCCCGACCGGCGGGACCACTGAATCCGCTGCCGAAGAGTCCGCTGCCGAAGAGTCCGCTGCCGAGGCACCGCACACGCCGCCGGAGGAGCCCGAGGTGCCGGGGTCGCCGCAGGAGGGGATCCGGATCGTCGCGCTCGGGCTGTTCGACGCGATCGTGCGGCACCCGTGGCTGGCGACGCAGCTCGCCACGCAGCTCGCCCGCAGCCCCTGGGGGACGGTGACGCCGCGGATCTTCGAGAGCATCGGCCGGCGGGTGCGCGCCCTCGACGTGCCCGAGAGCAGCTGGTTCACGGTGACCTCCGCCCTGGTGCACTACGTGCTCGGCGCGGCCGGGCAGAACGCCGCGAACAGCGCGGGCGCCCGCACGCTCGCGGTTGGCGCCGACCGGGCCGAGTTCCTCGACACCGTGTCGACGGCGTGGGAGGAACTCGACCCCGAGGAGTACCCGTTCACCCGGGCCGTCGCGGACCAGATCCGCGGACACGACGACCGCGAGCAGTTCCTCGCCGGCATCGACCTCGTCCTCGCCGGCATCACCGCCACCCACCACCGGCGGCAGGACCCGCAGGACTGACGGGCCCCGGCGGACCGAGGGGACGGGCAGGACGTCCGGGCGGGCAGGACTCGCGTTCAGGAATAGCCTTCCGTCCAGCTCGCGTTGCCCCGATCATGACGTCGAACGCGCCGCGGCCCGAGATCCTGCGCTACACCGCCTTCGCCGGTTCCCCCGAGGGCGGCAACCCCGCCGGTGTCGTGCTGGACGCCACCGGTCTGGACGACGGCGACATGCTCGCCATCGCCGCCGAACTCGGCTACTCCGAGTCCGCGTTCCTCACCGCGCCCCCGGCGGATCTCGGCGGCCCGGCCGGACGGGCGTACACCATCCGTTACTTCAGCCCCAGGGCCGAGGTGCCGTTCTGCGGTCACGCCACCATCGCGACCGCCGTCGCACTCGCCGAGCGGACCGGCCCCGGAGAGCTGCTGTTCGCCACCCGCGCGGGCACCGTACCGGTGGCGGTGACCGAGGAGGGCGGGACGGTCCAGGCCACGCTCACCAGCGTCGAGCCGCACACCGAGGAGATCGCCGACGCCGACCTCGCGGAGGCGCTCGCCGCGCTCGACTGGCCGGCCGCCGACCTGGACCCGGCCTTTCCGCCCCGCATCGCGTTCGCCGGCGCGCGTCACCTCGTGGTCGCGGCGGCGACCCGTGGCCGCCTCGCGGATCTCGCGTACGACTTCGCGCGGCTCGAAGCGCTGATGCACCGACTCGACCTGATCACCGTCCAGTTGGTGTGGCGTGAGTCGGCCACCGTCTTCCACGTCCGTGACCCGTTCCCCGTCGGCGGCGTCGTCGAGGACCCGGCGACCGGCGCCGCGGCCGCCGCGTTCGGCGGGTACGCCCGTGAGCTCGGCCTGGTCCCCGAGGACGCCGTCCTCACCCTCCACCAGGGCGAGGACCTGGGCCGCCCCGGTGAACTCACGGTGACCCTGCGCGCGGGCGACCCGCGTGTCCACGTCGGCGGCACCGGAACACGCATCGCCTGAGCCACCGGCCGCCTCCGACGCGCAAGACCGGCCCCCGGTACCGGCACCTTCTCCGCCTCCGGCCGGTCCTTCGCCTCGTCCGGCAAGCTGAACGTCACCTTCGGCGGGACGGTCGTCAACCCGTGGGCCCTGCACCGCTCATGACTCGGCCCGGGTGTCCACAGGCTGTGGACACCCGGGCCGAAGCGGTCGGGCGCGGGGCTCAGTTGCGTACCGTCAGGTACAGCCAGCCGCCCCAGGTGTCCGCGTTGCCGGTGTCCTTGGAGCTGTGGACGTACTCGGTGCGCACCCGGAACCGCTGGCCCGAGGAGACGTCGCTGTCCGAAGACCTGATCTCGACCAGGTCCGGGCAGAGCCTCGGGCCCCACGGCCCGCGGCCCTACGGCCCCCGACGGCCGGTCCGCCGGGGGCCGTAGGCACGCCGCCTTGCCGGCGGCCCTACCGGCGCGGGCCGCCGAAGCCGGCGAAGGTGTGGCTGAAGTACCAGGGGTCCTGGGCGATTCCGGAGCAGGCGTTGGCGCCGGCGGTGCCGACGCAGTCGCCGTTGTCGCGCTGGAGCGCCCAGAAGGAGAGGGTGTCGATGCCCTGGCCGGCGGCCCAGCGTTCGACGGTCGCGGCGTTCTGGGTGGTGAAGGTCTCCGCGGGGCCGTAGTCGTCGATGCCGGGCATCTCGGTGACGCCGACCATGCCCCACAGCTCCTTGGCGCTCTTGTGCGGGTAGAGGGCGTGCAGTTGGGCGTGCAGGCCGTCCGCGGCGGTCTTCGTGTCGGCGGCCATGTCGTGGGCGGCGCCGTCGTAGTAGTCGAACGTCATGATGTTGACGACGTCGACGCGCGCGTGGTCGGCGACGGCGTTCTGGAGGACCGCCAGGGCGTCGCCCTCCAGGCCCTTGGTGGTGGTCGGCAGGGTGTAGGAGAACTGGAGCGGCCGGCCGGTGCGTTCGGCCCAGCGCTCGGCCTTGGCGATCGCCTTGTTGCGGCGGTCGATTCCGGCCGTGTCGGCGAGGGAGTCCGCCTCGACGTCGAGGTCGATGCGGCTGATGCCGTACGTCGTGACGAGCTTCTCGTAGACGCCGGCGACGGCGTCCACGTCGGTGCAGCTGTCGGCGAGTTCGGTGCCGGTGGTGTCGGCGCCGTAGCCGCCGAAGGAGGGGATCGCGTTGCCGCCGCGGGCCTGGAGGGCGGCTATGTCGGCGCCGAAGGTGCTCCGGGCGATGGGCTGGGTGGCGTCGCCGTTCCAGTCGGCGGTGCAGGAACCCGCGGTGGGCGTCTGGAGGAAGGCGAGGGTGAGGTACTTGTTGCCGGACTCGGCGGCGAGCGCGGCGGGGCTCTCGCCGGTCCAGGCCTCGAAGTAGGGGGCCGCGACATGGGCGGGCATGGGCCTCGCCGCGTGCGCGGTGGCGTGCGGAGCCGCGTGCGCGGCGCCTGCCCCGAGGGCAACGAGCGCGGCGGACAGGGCGGTTGCGGGCAGGGCGTGCAGGGCACGAGTGCGTCTCATGGACGCCCATGATTGGACTAGACCAATTGACTGTCAAGACTCTTTACAATCATCAGACCCTTCCGGTCGCCGTGGCGTTCGACGGGGCGTCAGAAAGTGATGTTCTTGAGTCAGTTCCGGCCAAGAATTTTCATGCGAAGATTTGAACTGACCGTAAGAGAGTCATTAGGGTCTGTTGCCCGAACCTCTGCTCGGAAGGAGCTCGCCTCCGTGGCGTCCCACCGTCGTGCCAAGCAGCCGGGCCGCGCCCGCGTCACCGTGCTCACCTCCGCCGCCGCTGCCGCCGTGGCCCTGAGCGCGCAGGCGGCCAACGCCGCGCCCGCCGAGAAGCCGAGCAAGGACGAGGTCAAGTCCCGCGTCGACAAGCTCTACGAGCAGGCCGAGCAGGCCACCGAGAAGTTCAACGGGGCCAAGGAGAAGCAGGAGAAGCTGCAGAAGCAGATATCCGCGCTGCAGGACTCGGTCGCGCGCGGGCAGGACGAGCTGAACGAACTGCGGGACGGCATCGGCTCCATGGCCACCGCCCAGTACCGCAGCGGCGGCCTCGACCCCTCCCTCCAGCTGTTCCTCTCCTCCGACCCGGACAGCTACCTGGACAAGGCATCCACCCTCGACCAGTTGAGCGGCCAGCAGGTCGAGACGCTGAAGAAGATCCAGGCCAAACAGCGTGAACTGGCGCAGGAGCGGGCCGAGGCCACCGGCAAACTCCGGGATCTGGCCGCCACCCGCGCCGAACTGGGCAGGAAGAAGAAGGAGGTCCAGGGCAAGCTGGCGGAGGCGCAGAAGCTGCTCAACAGCCTCACGGCCGCCGAGAAGGCCGCGCTGAACGCCGAACAGGACCGGGCGAGCCGCTCGGCCAGTGCGCGCGTGGACCTCGGCGACGACACGTCCGCCACCGGCAGGGCCGCCGCCGCTTTCGCCGCCGCCAAGACCCGGCTCGGCAGCCCGTACGTCTACGGCGCGACCGGGCCGTCGTCCTTCGACTGCTCGGGCCTCACGTCCTGGGCCTACGCGCAGGCCGGCGTCTCCATACCCCGTACCTCCGAGTCCCAGGCGACGATCGGCACGAAGATCTACTCGGCCTCGGAACTCCAGGTCGGCGACCTGGTCTTCTTCTTCAACGACCTGCACCACGTGGGGTTGTACGCCGGCAACGGCCAGATCCTGCACGCGCCGCGCACCGGTACGGTCGTCCGCTACGAGTCGATGTCCACCATCGGCGGCCCGTTCATGTTCGGCGTCCGCGTCTGACCTGCGGTCGGCCTGACCGACGGATCCTCCTCGCCAACGCCCCGTCTGTAACGCCCCCGTCAGGGACGCGGGGAACTGCGCGACCAGCCACGACGGACCCGCGGCGGGCCACGCTCCGACACCGCCGGACGGTGGTACGACCGAGACTGCCACGAAGCGCCGTCAGCGGTCCGACGGCATCGTCGTGGCTTGTCGCGCAGTTCCCCGCGCCCCTGACGGGGCGCTGCACCGCCCGGCGTTACAGAGGCGGTCGCGCCCACGCGGCGGAGCCGCACATCAGACACAGCCCCGCGCCCCTGACGGGGCGCTGCACCGCCCGGCGTTGCAGTACCCGCGCCCCTGACAGGGCGTCGCTCAGGACTCTGTTTCTGGGCGGCCCTTGGTGGCCCAGTGGGTGTGGAAGGTGCCGGGGCGGTCGACGCGGGTGTAGGTGTGGGCGCCGAAGTAGTCGCGCTGGCCCTGGAGGAGGGCGGCGGGGAGTCGGCCCGCGCGGAGCGTGTCGTAGTGGGCGAGGGCCGCCGAGAACGCCGGGACGGGAATGCCCCGGCGGGCCGCGGACGCGACCGTCTCCCGCCACGGCACCTGCGCGTCCGCGATCTCCTGCGCGAACTCCGCCTCGGCCAGCAGGCTGACGAGGTCCGGGTCGGCCCCGTAGGCCGCGCGGATGCGGTCCAGGAAGGACGCGCGGATGATGCAGCCGCCCCGCCAGATCCGCGCCACCGCGCCGAGGTCGATCTTCCAGCCGTACTCGGCGGCCGCGTCCTGGATCATCGTCCAGCCCTGGTCGTAGGCGATGACCTTCGAGGCGTACAGGGCGTGTTCGACACGGGACGCGAAGCGGTCGGCCTCGGTGGCGCTGAGCGGGGGCGTGGTCCCGCCGGGCAGCCCGGCGTAGGCGGCGCGCAGCGCACCGCGGCCGGAGGCGGCGCGGGCGAACGTCGCCTGGGCGATCGCGGTGACCGGGGAGGCCAGGTCCAGCGCGGTCTGCACGGTCCAGCGCCCGGTACCCTTCTGCCCGGCCGCGTCGGTGACGACGTCGACGAAGGGCGCGCCGGTCGCGGCGTCGACGTGGGCGAGCACGTCGGCGGTGATCTCGATGAGGTAGGAGCCGAGGCGGCCGCCGTTCCACTCCCGGAAGATGTCGGCGATCTCGGTCGGCGGGTACCCGCCGACCTGGCGCAGCAGGTCGTAGGCCTCCGCGATGAGCTGCATGTCGGCGTACTCGATGCCGTTGTGGACCATCTTCACGAAGTGCCCGGCGCCGTCCGCCCCGACGTGCGCGGCGCACGGCTCACCGTCCACCTTGGCGCTGATGTCCTCGAACATCGGCCCGAGCACGGTGTACGACTCCACGGACCCGCCCGGCATGATCGACGGCCCGTGCAGCGCGCCCTCCTCGCCGCCGGAGACGCCGACGCCGACGAAGTGCAGGCCCTTCTCGCGCAGCGCGGCCTCGCGGCGACGGGTGTCGGCGAAGTGGGCGTTTCCGCCGTCGATGACGATGTCTCCCGGTTCGAGGAGCGGCACGAACTCGTCGATGACGGCGTCGGTGGCGGCGCCCGCCTGCACCATGATCATGAGCCGGCGGGGGCGTTCCAGGGCGGCGACGAACTCGGCGGCGGTCTCGGCACCGACGAAGTCGCCCTCGCTCCCGTACTCCTCCAGCAGCGCGCGGGTGCGGGCCGGGGTGCGGTTGTGGACGGCGACCGGGTAGCCGTGCCGGGCGAAGTTCCGGGCCAGGTTGCGGCCCATCACGCCGAGGCCGGTCACGCCGATGGCTGCGGATGCGTTCACGGGGGGACTCCGTTCTGCGGACGCGTGCTGTGCCCGGAGGTACGGGTGGACGGCGGGCGGGCGTTCATCCGAACAGGCGAAAGTCGTGGCGCCGGGCGCGTGGGGCCGCCCGTCGGCGGGCCGGTCGTCGGAGGATCCGAAGATGCGAACGAATGATCTACGGCTGCTCACCGCCGCGCTGATGCTCCTCCTGACCGGCGCGTTCCTCACCACGCCCGCCAAGGCCGACCAGCGCCCGGCCCACTGCGCCTTAGGCCGGCGCAGCAGCCCGTCCTCCGCGGCCGCCGCCCGCGACCACGGCACCCACGGCGGGGACCACACCGCTCGCACCGCCCGCTGGACCGCGCCCACGGTCCACTACCGGCTCACCGCCCGCTACGCCGCCAAGGGGCACCGCTGGAGACACCGGCACACCGGCCAGGACTTCGCGGTCCCCACCGGGACGCCCGTGTACGCCGTCGGGCCCGGCCGCGTGGTCGCCGCGACCTGCGGCGACGAGTTCGGCAACCAGGTGGTGTTACACCATCCCGACGGCTACTACACCCAGTACGGGCACCTGTCCGTGATCAGCGTCCGCCCCGGCCAGTGGGTGTCGGCGGGCCAGCTGGTCGGCGCGGCCGGCGCGACCGGCAACGCCGACGGCCCGCACCTCCACTTCGAGGTGCGCACCGCCCCGCGGCCGGGTTCCGCGGTGCCGCCGCTTCCGTGGCTGCGTCACCACGGCGTACCCGTACCGGCGCAGGCGTCCCCGGCGCACCCCCGCCCTCGCCCCCGCCCGGCCCCGAGCGCGCCGCCGAAGCCGAGCCCCGGAGGACCGGACCGGACCGGCAGACCCGGCAGGCCAGGCGGACCGGTCACCCCGCCGAGACCCGCGCCGACGTGGCACGGCCGACCGGACCCCCAGGCACCCCCGCCCGGCCAGTGGAACCCTGCGACACCCTGGGATCCGACCGCGCTGTGGGACACGACGACGCGGTGACGCCCCGCACGGCGGCCCCACCGGTACCACGCCGACAGCACGCAGGGTCACGGTATGACCACATGATGTGGTCCCCGCGTGCCGAGCGGCCAGACTGCCTCCATGGCACGTCTGAGGTTCCTGTGGGTCGCCGCGCTGGCCGCCCTCCTGCTGCTCCCCGTCTCCCGTCCGGAGACCCCACGGCCCGCCGCGCCCGGCCCGTTCGGGGCGTACGTCGGGTACGGCGCGGACGGGGTGCGGCGGGTGGCGGCGCTCGGGGACTGGCTGCGGGACGAACCCCGGGTCGGGCACACCTACCTGCCCGGCGACGTGTGGCGGAACATCGAGGGCGCCCCGGACTTCGTGCGGTCCTGGGCCCGTTGGCGGCGGGCCGAACCCGACCGGCTCCTCGTCCTCAACGTGCCGATGCTGGAACACACCGAGGCGCACGTCCCGGACGCCGAGGTCCGGCGCCAGCTGCAGATCGGGGCCGACGGCCGGTACGACGGCCACTTCCGGGCCCTGGCCCGCCGGCTGGTCGCGGTCGGCGCGCCGGACACCGTCGTCGTGCTGGGCTGGGAGATGAACGGGGACACCTACACCCACCGCTGCGGACCGGACACCGTCTCCTGGCGGGCGTACTGGCGGCGGATCGTGACGGCCATGCGGTCGGTGCCGGGCGCCCGGTTCCGGTTCGACTTCGCGCCGAACCGGGGGCTCGACGCCGTCCCCTGGACCGCGTGCTATCCGGGCGACGCGTACGTGGACGTGGTGGGGATGGACGCCTACGACGCCCCGCGGGGGATGTCCTTCGAGGAGCAGGTCACCGAGCCGTACGGGCTGCGGGCCCAGCTCGACTTCGCCCGCGCCCACGGCAAACCGGTCTCCTACCCCGAGTGGGGGCTGTACGAGAACGGCGACGACCCGGCGTACCTGCGCGCCATGCTGACCTGGTTCGCGGACACCCGCCCGCTGTACCAGACGATCACCGACTACTGCCCGCACGGTGTCTGGGGCTGCCGGGGCAACCCCAGGTCGACGGCCGTCTACCGGGCCCTGATGCGGAGCTGACCACCCGCCGCCTAGGAGTTCGCGCTCGACGGGCCGAAGAACTCGATCTCGGCGATGGCGACCTGGGTGCGGCCCGGTGCCCGGTACGACGAATCGATCGTGAAGCGGACGGAGACGACGTCCGCCGCCCGGAGGTCGCGGGTCTGGCCACCGGCCGTCTGGTCGAGGACGATGTCGCGGGTCAGGGTCTTGCCGTCGGCGGTCTTGATGGTCGCCGTCATGCGGTGCGGCAGGGCCGAGTTCTTCAGCTGGTCGTTGCGGGTCGACTCGCCGGACGTGATGACGACGTTCAGCAGACGGGTCGGTTCGTCGAAGCGCGCCTCGATCCACTCGCCCTCGCCGCCCCCGACGATGCCCGGACCCCACCACGTGTTGTTCAGCTTGTCGAAGAGCAGTTCCGGCTTGTGGCCCGCGTACGAGCGGGAGGCGCGGTAGCTGTCCGGGGAGACCGGGGCGCGCTTGGCGAAGTGGTCGCGGGTGGCGCTGATCGCCTTCGGGGTGTTGACCGCCAGGACGGTGACGCCGGTGAGGACGACGGCGGCGACGATCCAGGTGACGACGCGGTCGAAGGTGCGGCGGAGGCGGGGGCGGTCGCCTGCCCACGGGGTCTCCCGGCGGCGGAAGTCGAAGATGCGGCGCCACCAGGGGCGGCGGGCCGCGGGGCCGGTGTCCGGGTGGCCGGCCATGGGCATGGCGCAGCGGGTGCAGAAGTGACGGTCGGGGCGGTTGGGGGTGGCGCACCAGGGGCAGGGAGTGCCGCCGTGGGCGCCGAGGTCCTCGCCGGGGGCGCGGACGGCGGTGGGGCGTTGGGGGGTGGGGCGGCCGGGGAGGACCGGAGCGATGGGTTGGGCGGCCGGGGCGGGGGTGGGTTCGCTCACCGGGATGAGGAGGCGGCGGGCCCGGTCGTGGTCGTCGTCGGTTGTCTGCGGTGGGGAGGTGGGGAGGGGGGTGGTTTCGGCTGTGGGGGACGTGGCGGTGGATGGGGACTGGTCACGCAGTTCCCCGCGCCCCTCACGGGGCGCTGTCGTGGACGGCATCGACGGGGCGCCGTGGCCCTGAAGAGGCGCTGACGGGGCCGCCGCCTGCACGTCTCCGGTGCTCTGAGGGGGCGTTGGCGTGGCCGCTTGTGGTGCGGCAGCCGTCGCCGTTGTTGCGCGGAGGTCTCGGGTGGGCAGGCCGGTGTCGCCGTTTCTGCGGGTGAAGGCGTCCCAGCCGGGGGTGGGAGCAGGGGCGTCCGGCGGCTGGGACGGCTGCTCCTCCGTGGGTGCCCAGCTCAGGACCGCACCGCAGTCGTCGCAGAAGGACTGGCCCGGTTCGGCGACCGCGCCGCACTCCGTGCAGTTCCGGTTGGTCGTCATCGCTGCGGGGTCCTTTCGGCGGACGCGGTCACCTGGACCGAGTAGGGCATGTGAGCGGGGCGGGCGGCGGCCACCAGGCGTTCCAGGCGGACCTCGTCGGCGGGGGTGGGAGAGGGAAGCGTGAGGTGGACGTGGAGGTGGGGGCGCGGGGCGCCGGGGAAGGCGCCGAGCGGGCGGGCGCTCCAGGTCGCGCCGCCGCTCTCGGTGATCTCCGGTGCCACGCCGAAGGCCAGCCGGACCGTCTCCGACAGGCCCTGGCGGGTGCCCCGGATCCGGTGCAGGCGGGCGGCCGCGGCCACCGCCGCGCGCAGCAGCGGCTCCGGCTCCGTGCCGTCGGTCTCCGCGCCGACCCAGGTGCCGAGCCACTCCGCGAAGTCCAGCGGGGCCAGCGCCGGGTCGAAGTAGCTGGGCAGGCAGTCGAGGACGTTGGGGATCGGGGCGATCACGTCGTCCAGGCCGGCGACGAAGCGCAGCGCGAGGTCGTCGTCGGCGAAGACCGCGGGGAGCATCGGGCCGATGGGGACGGAGGAGCCGAGGCCGTCGACGGATCCTCTCAACGGGAGCCTCCGGTCACGTCGTTGCCGGTCATTCGCCGATCACCCGCACCCGGTGGTCGTAGGAGAAGACGAGGGACGGGGCGTCCAGGTCGATACGGTCGGTCGGGTCGCCGCGCTTGCCGGTGAGCGGGTCGGCGGGGTGCAGGACGACCTCGTCGACGAGCTCGACGCCGGGGACGCGCTGCAGCACCGCGAAGACCTCGCCGGCCTGCACCGGGCGCCCGAACGGCCAGCCCTTGCCGTCCGCACCGCCGGTCAGCGGGTCGAGGTGGCGGTAGAGGGCGTCGTGGGCCTGGCGGCGGACCCGGTCGACGTCCACGCCGCGGAAGGCGTGCACGGTGGCGACGACCGTGACGCCCTGGTAGAAGGGCGGCCCGACCGCGAGCCGGGTGCCGATCAGCCGGCGTTCGTCGAGGTAGCGGGTGATGCGGTCCAGCAGGGCGTCGCCGGGGACGAGTTGCTCGAAGCGGAGCCGGCCGCCCGGATCGGGGACCGCCTGGGGCACCACCAGGACCCGGACCGCGTACGAACCGTGCTCGCTCTCCTCGCCCTCCAGGCAGGTGATCCGGGCCGTCTCCGGCGCGGCGCGACGGGCCAGCTCCTCGTAGTCGCGCAGGGTCACCGCCCGCTCCTGGGCGCGCAGGGTGATGGGCGCGCGCACCTTCGCCTCGGCGACCGTCTCGCCGTCGACCCCGCCCCGCGCGGCCTCCCGGTTGACGACCTCCGCGACGTACGGGATGGAGGAGCGCAGGATCTGCACGGCTCCGCGGGCCACGTTGCCGTCCCGGCCGCCGCCGGTGCGGTAGCGGCGGGCCCGGACGACGGCGCCCTTCGGGGCCACCGCGCCGTACTGGCGCAGCGAGCCGTCGGGTTCGCGGACCGCCGGGCCGAAGGCGATCTCGCCGGTGGTCGCGTCGAGGGTGATGTGCCGGTCGTACGGCCCGGAGGCCGCGAAGTGCGGGACGACCTGCCAGTCCACCCAGCCTTCCGCACCGTCGTGCTCGGCGGTCTGCAGCAGGAGCGGCGGGCTGTCGCCGACGACGGGGGCGTGGGCGAGCCTGAGGCGCTGGCCGGGCAGCCCGGTGGACTCGCCGAGCGCCTCGTCCTCGACGGTCTCCGCGTGGACGGCGGCCGTGGTGCCGCCCACCGTGCAGGCCTCGACGAACCGGACCGTCGGGGAGGTGGTGTAGAAGGGCTGGTCGGCGTGGGGTTCGGTGACCCGGCAGCGCAGCCAGCTGGCCTCCAGGCCGCCGTTGCGGGAGAGCACGTGGCCGCCGGGGACGTGCAGCACGACCTCGCCGGGGCGGTTGAGGCCGCCGGTGCCGTCCCGGTCGACCTCGCACTCCTTCCAGCCGTCCTCCGTCCACGCCTCCCACACCAGCGGGGGCTGGCGCGGGTCCACGCCGACACCGTCGACCCGGCTGTCCAGGTCCAGGGCGACCGCGCAGTGCGGGACGGCGGCGGACAGGCCGAGCAGCATGCAGTCACCGGGGTTCGGGGACTCGGTGAAGCACAGCAGGTCCTTGCCCTCGGCCAGCTCGTGGGTGAGGTCGACGACGGCCGCGCCCTCCTGCTGCCGCAGCAGGTGCCGCAACTCGCTCGGCACGATGGTCAGTTCACGCTCGGTGGCGAAGACCACCGCCTCCTGCGTCTCGGTGCGGCGGGTCGCCACCTCGGTGCCGACCGGCACCGGGACCGCCTCCTCCTGGGCCGCCGACAGCCAGAACGTGACGTCCGTGCGGGCGGCGGAGGGCGGGAACAGCGTGATGCCGACCAGGTCCAGGAAGGCGAGGTGGTTCTTCTCCGGGACCCGGTTGAGCCGGTACACGAGCTGGTCGGCCATGTGCGCGACCGTCTCCACCAGCGTGATGCCGGGGTCGGAGACGTTGTGGTCGGTCCACTCCGGGGCGCGCTGCTGGATGTAACGCTTGGCGTCGTCGACGAACTGCTGGAAGCGCCGGTCGTCGAGGTTCGGGGAGGGCAGGGCCATCGGGATCAGCGGTCGCTTTCGGAGGAGTCCGGGGAGGCGGGGGGCAGGTCCGGCTCGTCGTGGGAGGGGATGACGTAGAAGGGGAAGACCAGGCTGCGCGGGTTGTTGGTGCCGCGGATCGAGTAGCGGACGTCGATCAGCAGCACGCTCGGGTCGGCACCGGTGCTGACCTCGACGTCCTCGACCTCGATCCGCGGCTCCCAGCGGTCGAGGCTGGCGTGCACCTCGTGCTGGATGCGGCCGGCCGTCTGCTCGTTGACGGGCGCGAAGACGAGGTCGTGGATGGCGCAGCCGAACTCCGGCCGCATCGGGCGCTCGCCCGGGGCCGTGGAGAGGACGAGGCGGATGGCCTCCTCCACCTCCTTCTCGCCGCTGACCAGGGCGATGCCGCCGGTAGGCCCGATCCGCAGCGGGAACGACCAGCCGGAGCCGACGAACTGCTCTGCCATCAGTCCCGCACCCGCCCCTCGGGGAAGACCTCGCGCCCGCTCATGCCGGGACCACCATCACCGTCAGCCCGCCCATCATCAGGTTGCCCAGCACCGGCACCTCGGGGGCCTGGATCCCGACCGTGGTGAGGGAGCTGATCGCGACGGCGGCGTTGCCGCGCAGCGACAGGGCGGCGTTCGCCATCACGTTCACGGCGGCGGCGTTCACGGAGACCGCGCCCGCGGGCGCCTTGATGTCGACGAGTTCCCCGCTCTGCAGGGACAGCGGTCCCCCGCTCCTGATGCTGAGCGCGCCCCCCGCCTTCAGGGACAGGTTCGCGCCCGCCTCCACCGACACCGACCTGCTGCCCTTGATGGAGACGCTGCCCTTGCTGTCCACGGTGATCTCGGTCTTCTGCCGGTCCAGGAAGACGGTGAGCTTGTCGTCGCCGCTGGCCAGCCGGACGCCCTGTTTGCGGCCCCGCTGGTCGAGCAGGTCCATGCGGTTGCCGGTCCGGTCGGAGACGGTGTGCCGGGTGGCCCGGCCGCGCATGCCGTCGTGCAGCGGCACGTCCTTGACCCGGGTCGGCTTGTCCTTGCCGTTGTAGAGGCCGCCGATGACGTACGCGTGGTCGAGGGCGCCCCGGTCGAAGGCGACCAGCACCTCGTCGCCCACGTCCATCGGGAAGACGCCGCCGCCGCGCACCCCGCCCCATTGCATGGTCCGGGTCCAGTCGCTGACGTAGGTGTCGTCCAGCCATGGGAACTTGAGCTTCACCCGGCCCTGCTGGAGCGGGTCCTGCACGTCGGTGACGAGGGCCTGCGCCACGCTGAGCTGCCGGTCGCCGCCGGCGTCCCCGCCGCCGCCGGAGGCCACGCCGTAGAGCGACCGCCACTGCCGGCCGCTGACGGTCACCCAGGTCTCGTAGTGCTTGGCGTCGCCGAAGACGTGCCGTACCGAGGTGACCGTGTACTTCCCCTCGAAGGGGTCCCCGACGTCCGCGAGCGCCACCGGAACCCCCGGCCGCAGCTTCGGGTTGCCCCGCACGACCACCTCCACCTCGGCGAACGTCGAGGTGACGTCGTCGGAGAGGGCGTCGGCCGCGTACTTCACCTCGGTCTGCTTGTCGTACGGCGTACGCGTCTCGACCAGCTTCGACGTCTTGAACTCGCGGGCCGCCTGGGCCGGGGTGGTGCCGATGCTGTAGCCGGTGTTGCCCGCGGGGGTCACCGTCGCCGTGAGCGTCTTCTTCGTCCGGACGTCCCAGCCCCGCGACTCGACCTTGTTCACCTGGTCGGAGGCGGTGACCGCGGTGCGCAGCCGCAGGATGTCGTGCCCGGCCTCCAGCACGAACGGGCTCCTGTCGCCGTCGGT
Source organism: Streptomyces sp. NPDC051987 (assembly GCF_040680735.1). NCBI lineage: Bacteria > Bacillati > Actinomycetota > Actinomycetes > Kitasatosporales > Streptomycetaceae > Streptomyces > Streptomyces sp. NPDC051987. The sequence continues at coordinate 87,452 of NZ_JBFAXI010000005.1, forward strand.
CTGCGGCGACGGCGCCCCGGAGGCGCTCTTCGGCTTCACGAACTGGAACTTGCCGTCCGCGTCGACGGACATCACCATCTCGTTCTCGTCGGCGAGCCGGGACAGGAAGTCCCAGTCGGTGACGTTCGACTGGCTGATGAACTCGTAGACGGTCCTGGTGGCCTGGATCCGCCCGATCGGCACGCCGTCCTGCGCGGCCAGCTTGCGGGCGATGTCCGAGGCGGTCTGGTTGCGGTAGGCGACGACACGGCGCTGCCGCATCAGCCGGAACCCGTAGTCGTAGCCCCGGACCACGGCGTAGCTGCCGGTGCCGTCGTACTCGGCCTCCATCCCGGTGACCTCGCCGGTGAGCAGCGGGTCGCCGGTGCCCTGGCCGTCGGAGACCGGCGTGATCACCACCGGGGTGCCGAACTGCACGCCCAGCTTGCCCAGCAGCTTGCGGGCCGGGTCGCGGAAGGTCAGCTGGAAGGCGGCGGGCACCCCGACGCCCTGGTCCACGTGGGCGTCGACGAGGTACCGCCCGTACTCCGAGGTGGCGGTCAGCTCCTTGCCGCCGATGACGACCTTGACGACGTTCGAGAAAGCGTGCTTCACCATCAGGACCGCACCTCCTCGGCGGCCGGCAACACCAGTTCCGTGCCCGTGGGCAGCCATCCCGGGTCGTCGATGTCGTTCGCCTCCGCGATCGCCCGCCAGGCGGCCGCGCTGCCGTACTCGCGCCAGGCCAGCGACTGCAGCGAGTCCCCGGCGACGACCCGGTGCACGCGCTGCGCGGTGAGCGCGCCGGACGTCGGGTTCTGTCCGGCGGTCTTGCTCGGGATCTCGTGCAGCTGGAGCCGGCAGCTGGCCCGGATGGGCATCCCGCTCGTCCCGAAGAGCGAGTAGGACACGTCCGCCGAGGCGACGTACGCCGTGAAGTTGGCCGTCGAGAACGAGCCCCACTGGAAGACCACCCAGGGCGGCGACGGCTGCTTGGCGGCGATGCTCTTGCTGGTGACCTCGCAGCAGGCCAGCAGCGACTCCACCTTCTTCATCACGTCGTTGCTGTCCGGGTCGTCGGACCGGTCCAGGAAGATCTCCACGCTCATCTCGCGCGGGTGGGTGCCGAGGAACTCCGGCAGCGCGCCGTCCCGTTCGATCGGCGCCGCCGACGACTTCCAGTCCGCCCGGCGCGCGATGGACAGCTGCGCCGGGTTGAACTCGAAGCCGAACGTCTTGATGATGCCGCCCGGACTGGTGCTGGTGCCCACGGGCGGCTCGTGAATCGCGAGGGTGGCCCGCACGAGGCTCTTGCCGGCGCCCCGGCTGCTCCTGGCCATGGTCTGCTCTGCCTCTCAGTCCGTGAATCCGTGGTGGGCGATCTCCAGGACCTCCGTGGCCACGGACGGACTGCCCGCGTCCAGGGAGGGCCCCTGCCAGCTCACCGGCAGTACGTCCAGCAGCCCCCACCGGGCCACCTCCGAGCCGTCCGCGCGCAGCGCCGTGATCTGCCCGGTGGGCCGCTCGATCCCCGTCTGCACGGACGAGATCCACTTCGCGACCTTCGTGGTGTCCGGGGTCAGCGGACGGGTCAGCCGGATGTGGGAGAACGTGACCCGGGTGGGCAGCTGCCACACGAACCCGTTGTTCCCGCCCTCCTGCCGCTGCTCGATCTCCACCTGGGACGACAGTCCCTCGCACCCGTTGAAGTAACCGAGGTCCTCACCGTCGATGGAGAGGCTGAACCAGACCGTGGTTCCCGGGTCCTGACGGTCCATCAGGGGCCTTTCTGTGGAGTGGTGCGGGGCTGCGGAGGGGCTGCGCGGTCGTCGTGACCGGGGCGGTCAGGGGCGGTCAGAGGCGGTCAGGGGCGGAAGTCGCGGAGTTTCCCGACGCGTTCGCGGTCACGGCGGAGTTCGGTGCGGACGTGGCGGGTGATCCGGTCGATGATCCGGTGGACGAGGGCGTCCACCTGGAACTCGGTGAGGGCGCGGGGGTCGAAACCGCCGCCCTCGACCGCCGTGTAACCGGGCGGCGGATCGTCCGGGGGCGGCGGCTGGCGGGACGTCCGGGTCCGCGGCGCCTCGGCACGGGCGGTGTGGGTGGCCGACGTCTTGGCCGAGGAGGACGTGGCCTGGCCGACGGGAAGCGCGGTGGTGAGAGCGTCGCGCTGGACGGTGGGCCGGCCGCGGGGGGCGGCGGGGAGGACCGGAAGGACGGGGAGGGAGGCGGTGGCGGAGATCGGGGTGGTCGGCCGCAGCGGGACGGGTTGCGCGGGCCCGGCGGCGGAGGTGGTGACGGCCGGTTTGACGCGCAGGGCGGCGGGCGCGGTCGCGGCGCGCTGCACCGCGAGGGGCAACGGTCCCACCGGTCCCACCGGTCCGGCCGGAGGCGGGACGGCGCCGGGGAGGGGCGCCGGTTGCGTCTGCCGCTGCGCGGCTGCCGGACGGCCCGCGGGCATGACGGGGGCGGCGGGGGTCGCGGTGCGCTGGACGAAGGGAGGAAACGGGGAAGGGGGTGCGGCCATCGCCGACGGGCGGGCCGTGGCGGGCGCGGGAGGAGAGGGGGGCGGCGGCGTCGCGGAGCCGGCGGGGGCGGACGGGGCACGGTTGGCCTTGGTCGTCGGCAGGGCGGGGGCTGACGCCGGCTGTCCGGGCCGGGGCGCTGCGGGTGCCCGACCGGAAGAGCGCGCCGACCGGTCACCCGGAGAACCACTCGACGCCGGCTGCCGCTGCACGGCGGGCGCCGCCGACGGCGGGCCGGCCGACCTCACGGCAGCCGGGCCCGCGAAGGGGGCGCCGAGACCGAGACGGGGCGCGCCGGAGGCGGCGGTCGTGGCGGCACGCTGTACGGGGGCGGACGCGGAGGCTGACGCGGGGGGCGGCGCTGTCGCCGGGGTGGGCCGGGCCGCCGGGACCGGGCCCGGGGACGACGCGGCGGGTCCGTGCGCACGCGGGCCTGGCGATGCCGACGCATCCGGCACCGGAGCTCCCGGTACGACGGCATCGGAGGAGACCTGCGGGCTGCCCGCCGACCGCCGCTGCACGGACGCCTCCGGACCACCGCTCCCGGACGCGCGCGGAAGCGGAGCGCCGAGGCCGGGGCGCGGGGCACCCGGAGCCGTCGCTCCACGCTCGGGCGTTGCCGCCGTGTTCGGGGCGCCGGGCGTGGTGCCCTGGCGGCCGGGGCCACCCGGCAGCATCGGCACGGCAGCAGGTACTGCTCCCCGCTCTGCCGGACGGGCAGCTTCCCGTACGGCGTCGACGGCACTCTCGGCGACCCGTCGCTGCACGGTCGCCTCGCGGCCACCGCTCGCGTCGGTGAACCGGGAGGCCCGCACGCTCCGCTGGACGGCCGGGACACCGGGGGCGGCAGGTGTGGCACCGACAGCGGGCGAAGCAGCGGCGGCGGATCGGGGGCCGGTGGCTTGGAGGCCGCCGGCCTGGCTGCCGGTTGCTTGCGTGCCGGTTGATGCGGCTGCGCTGGTGGTGCCGGTGGAGGCCGTGCCGGTGGTGCCGGTAGCGGCAGTGCCGGTGGGACCGGTGGACGCTGTGCCGGTGGTGCCGGTGGTGGTCTTGCCGGTGGTGCCGGTAGCGGCAGTGCCGGTGGGACCGGTGGACGCTGTGCCGGTGGTGCCGGTGGTGGTCATGCCGGTGTTGCCGGTAGCGGCAGTGCCGGTGGGACCGGTGGACGCTGTGCCGGTGGTGCCGGTGGTGGTCATGCCGGTGCTGGCTGTTGAGCTGATGCCGGTGCTGCCGGTGCCGCTGGCGGCTTCCGTGCCGGTGACACCGGTGGACGTCGCGCCGGACCCGGGTGCCGGTGCCGGTTTCGCCCCCGTGCGGCCGCTCTGCGGCGACGGTGGGGTGGACCGGGCGGACGGGTCCTGGACGGTACGGCGCTGCACGGGGGCCGGGCCGGGGCTGCCCGGCTGCTGCTCCGGAGCCGTCAACGGCTTGCCCGGCGGCAGCGGTGGGGCCGGGGTGTCACCCCCGCTGACCGCCTGCCGTTGCACGGGGGTCCGCGCCCCGGCGCCGGGCATGCCGGCAGACCCGCCGTTGCCCGGGGGCGTTGCGGATGCCGAGGGTGGCGCAGGGGCCGTGGCAGGGGCGGGAGGACGCGCCGGGGTCGGCGACGCGGGGGCCGTGCGGCCCGTGGACCCAGGCACCACGGACGCCGAGGCCGCACCACCAGCACCGGCACCAGCACCGGCACCGGCACGGCTAGCGCTACTGGCACTGGCACTGGCACTGGCACTGGCACTGGCACTGGCACTGGCACCGCTACTGGCACTGCTACCGCTACCGCTACCGGCACTGCCACCGGCACTGCTACCGCCACCGGCACTGGCACCGCTGCCGCCGCGGCTACCGGCACCGGCGGAGGATGCTCTGGTCGGCCCCGGAGTCGTCATGCGCGGCCGGGCGGAAGCCGGGCCGGCGCCGGACGCGGACCGCTGTACGACGGCAGGTGCCGGTGTCCCTCCGGACGCGGCGGCCCGCGGAGCGCCGGCGGAGGGGGTGCGGCCGTCACCGCGTGGGCGCGACCAGCCCCCGGTCACCGGCACCGGTCCCCCACCGCCGCTCTCGACCGCCCCCGGTACGGCCCCGGCCACCCCCGTCGCACCGCCCGCTCGGTCACTCTCCCCCGACGTCGGCACCGCACCCTCGGTGGCCGTCACCCGCGGCGCCGACGGCAACGTACGCCGCTGCACAGCCGCCACCGTCGTGCTCGCCGGCGCCGTCGTGAGCGCGCTGCGGCGCGGCGGGACGGGAGGGGCCGGCGCAACGCGCGGACCGGTGGCCGGAGCCGGGGCGACCGGAGTCGGCTGCGGCGCCCACGCCACCGGCACCGCCGCCGAAGCGGCAGGGGAAGCGGAAGCCGGGGCCGTCGGCGGGACCGACCGCTGGACAGCGGGCGTCGCCCGCTGCCCGGCCCGCCCCACGGAGGGCGTCGGCGTCGGCGCACCGGTCGCGTTCCGCACGGCTCCTGATGTACCCCCCGTCCCCGGCGCAGCCGCACCACCACCGGGCCGCCCCGCCAACGGCACCCGCTGCACCACGGGCGCCCCCGAACCAGCCGAACCAGCCGAACCAGCGGACCCCGGCGCCCCGGCAGACCCCATCGCCGCCCCAGGCCTCCCAGCCTCCCGAGACCCGACGGCCCCGGCGAACCCGGCAGACCCAGCAGACCCGACGGCCCCAGACCCAGCAGCCCCGGCCGACCCGCTTGCGATCGCCCGCAACGGCACCACCGGAACCGACGCGCGCCGGCCGGTCGGCGGCCCCGGTGAACCCGCCGCTGCTGTCGGCCCCGCCAGCGGCAGCGACTGCAGCGGGCGTTCGAGGCCGGACACGGCCGCCGCGCCCATGGTGCCCGCGGGGCCGCCGCCGGCGAGGCGCGCGCTCGACTCGCCGTCCAGGACCGCGTGCGAGCGCGTGCCCATGAACGACGGGTTCTGCCAGGTCGGCAACCGGCCGCCGAACCCGGTGTCCGCGACCGGCCCGCCCGCTCCCAGCGCACGCTGGATCGGCGGCAGCCCGGACCAGGCCGCCGCCACCACGGGCCGCGACGGCTCCGCGGGAGTCGCGGGAGCCTCAGGCCCGTTGCCGTTCCGGTCACCGCTCGGGGCACCGCTCCCGTCGCCGGACCCGTCGGCCTCAGGACCCCGTCCGCGCCCCCGCATCCGATCCCACAGCCCCACCCGTCAGCCCTCCGCCCCTGCGGCGGCCGTCGCCCTGGTCACCAGGGACGCGATCTCGGCCGTGTAGCGGCGCCGGTCGGCGTGCTCCAGGTCCAGGATGTCCTCCAGGTTCCAGTGGAAGTGGTAGGCGACGTACGCGATCTCCTCGTGCAGCCGGTCGGTCGCGTACGTCACGATTCCCCCAGGCGGCTCCCGCCGAGTTCCACTTCGAAGGGTTCCGAGCAGTGCGGGCAGTTGACCGCGGCCCGGGTGTGCCCCTCGGCGTTGATCTGGCGGTAGAAGTCCTGCAGGAACGCCAGGTCGGAGGCGAACATGTTCTCCACGATCCCGTCGTGCACGAGCGGGAGCGTGCCGAGGCGGGTGATGACCCGGCCCAGCAGCACCACCGACAGGAACGCGGGGTTCTCCTGGACCCGGACGTCCCGCAGCGGGATCAGCTCGTCCCGGGCCGTCGACAGGCGCATCACGCCGTCCCGGTGGACGGTGCCCTGCTCGTCGACGTACCCGCGCGGGAGCTGGAACGGGAACTCCGTGCGCAGCACCTCGCGGGGTGTCTCCGGTTGCTGGGGGACCGGGGGCGCCGCCGCCTCCGCCGCCGCCGCGATCGGCGCGCCCACGCCCCCGGCCCTGGCAGCCGAACGCCTCATTACTCGATGACCAGTTCTTCGAACGTGATGGTCACCGTCTCGGTCAGCGCGGACGCCTCGCCCGCCTTCACCGTGCTGGTGTCGATCTTGCTGCACCAGGCGTTGCGCAGGTTGTAGCGCTTCACCGGGTTGTTCTCGAAGTCCATCATGATGATGGAGGCGTTCTTGCGGGCCGTGGCCATCTGGCCGTTGATCGACTCGTTGATCCACTGGGTGAACGACGAGGACTGGGTCATACCGCGGACGACCGTGCAGGTGCCGTTCTTCTTCACGCCCGGCAGGTTGCGGACATGGTTCTTCCCGTCCGGGGTGTTCTGCTGGTAGGTGATGACGTCCTGCTCCATCGTCATGCCGCTGACCTCGGCGAGGTACTCGACCATCACGCCGTCGATCTGCAGGCCGAAATTGTGCGATGTGAGGGCGTCACCCGGCTGGAGACTCATGTGTTACTGCCCGTTCTTCTCAAGGTGCCGTGACATCAAGGGGTGGGGAGACCCGGGGCCCGAAGACCCCGGGGTCGGCTACTCCTGCAGCTCGCCGCTGCCGCTGCTGAACTGGGCCAGCCGGAAGATCACGAACTCGGCGGGCTTGACCGGGGCGATGCCGATCTCGCAGATCACCCGGCCGACGTCGACCGACTCCGGCGGGTTGGTCTCCTCGTCGCACTTGACGTAGTACGCCTCCTCGGGCCGCTGCCCGAACAGGGCGCCGCTGCGCCACTCGTTGACCAGGAACGCGGAGATGTTGCGCCGGATACGGGCCCAGAGGTTGTGGTCGTTGGGCTCGAAGACCACCCACTGGGTGCCGATCAGGATCGACTCCTCCAGGTAGTTGAAGTACCGGCGGATGTTCAGGTAGCGCCAGGCCGGGTCGGAGGAGAGGGTGCGGGCGCCCCAGATGCGGATGCCGCGGCCGGGGAAGGCCCGGATGCAGTTCACGCCGATCGGGTTGAGCAGATCCTGCTCGCCCCGGGTGATCTGGAGCTCCAGGTCGACCGCGCCGCGGATCACCTCGTTGGCCGGGGCCTTGTGGACGCCGCGCTCGGCGTCGTTGCGGGCCCAGACGCCGGCCACGTGGCCGGACGGCGGGATCAGCCGGGACTGGCCGGAGGACGGGTCGAAGGTCTTGATCCAGGGGTAGTACAGGGCCGCGTACTTGGAGTCGTAGCCGGCGGTCTCCTGGCGCCAGACCCGGATCTGGCGGGCGTTGAGGCCCGGCGGCGGGTCGATGACCGCGACCCGGTCGCCCATCAGCTCGCAGTGCGCGATCAGACCGAGCTGGACGGCCTTGACCTGCTCCAGGTCGATCGCGCCGCGCTGGTAGGCGGCCATCAGGTCGGGGACGGCCACCATGGACACCTCGTCGACGGCCTCCAGGCCGCCGAAGCCGGTCCGGTCGGCCGAGTCGCCGAGGTACTCGGCGGGGCCGGGGTGCGAGCCGGCGTCCACGACGGGGGGCGCGGACGCCGGCGTCCGGGGCGGGGCCGCGAGGGCCACCGTCTGGTTCTCCGGACGGGCCAGCTGCGCTGCGGGCGCGGCCTCGGTCACGGTGATGAGCTTGGAGCGCTCCTTGACCTGGGTGACCACATAGTTGCGGCCGCCCTTCTTCGCGGTCACGTCGAAGGTCTCGGCGGTCTTGCCGCCGTCCTTGACGAGCAGCCGGAAGCGTTCGGCGGGGCCCTCGCCCTCCGGGTCGGCGACCTCGACGCTCAGGTCGCCGGAGGCGATGGCGCTGACCGTGAAGGTGCCGAGCTGCCGGGCCTCGCCGGGCGGCAGCGCGGCCGGGGCGGCCGAACCGGCCACCGCGGCGCGCCCGTCGGCGGAGCCCTCGGCGCCTTCGACGGAGCCGCCGACGCGGACGACGTACGCCGCCGTGCCGCCGTTGTTGAAGAAGCCGTAGACGGAGTGGGCGAGGTAGTACCCGTCGGTGAACTCGCCGAAGGACGCGACGTACTGCGTCCAGTTGGTCACCAGCGTCGGCTCGTTCAGCGGACCGGTCGGGGCCAGGCCCACGAAGGCCGCCACCGACGTGCCCACCCCCTCGATGGGGCGCGAGCCGCTGGCCACCTCCTCGACGTAGACGCCGGGCGACAGGTAGGACGGCATGCTCTGCTCTCCTCGGGGTACGAGACAGGAACGCTTCCCACCCTCACGCGCGAAGCGCGTCCGGTGAAACGTCCTGCGGTGCCTGTCCGCGGGCAACCTCGTTGCCCCCAAGGGCAGGTGAACCGTTCCCCCCGCCCCGCGGCCGGACGGTTCTGCCCCCGGGTCTGCCCCCGCGGCCCTCCCGTTCCCGCACCGGGGCGGTTAAGGCTGGGACGCCCATCGTGAGGGGAGCAGCGTGCGCGCACAGGAGTCCCAGGACCGGCAGGACCCGAAACAACGGCAGAACCGCGGTGCCCAGGCGCCTGTGGACACCACCGCGCGACGGATGCTCGCTCTCCAGCGCCGGGTGGGCAACGCGGCCCTGTCCCGGGCCTTCGAGGAGGAGCGGCACGAGCACGACGCGAACTGCGGGCACGACGGCAAGAACGCCGCCGTACAGCGTTCCTCGGTGCTCGGGGTGCTGGCCACGCCGGGCCGCCCGGTCGACCCGGCGATCCGCGGCAAGGCGGAGCGGGGTCTGAACACCGACCTCAGCGACGTGGTCATGCACACCGGACCCGAGGCGGAACGCTCGGCGGCCGAGTTCGGGGCCCGTGCGTACACCTCAGGCCGGCACATCGTCGTCGGTGCGGGCGGCGTGGACGAACACACCATGCTGCACGAGCTGGCGCACACCTGGCAGCAGCAGCGCGGCCCGGTGGAGGGCACCAGCACCGGCGGGGTGCACCTCTCCGACCCGAGCGACCGGCACGAGCAGGAGGCCGAGTCGATCGCCCGTCGGATCATGAGCGGCGGCAGCGGGCCGGCCGCGCCGCCGCAGCCCGCGGCGGCCGCCGCGCCCGCGGGCGCCGTTCCGGTGGTGGCCCGGATGCCCAGGGAGCGCGGCCGGAGCCGGCCCCCGGCGATGCGGATGCATCCCCAGGACGCCGGGCAGTTCTTCGAGTTCCTCTTCGAGGGCCACAACGAGGTCGGGCGGTACGTCCGGGCCACTTCGGGCGGCTACGAGCTCTTCGACACCGAGCGCTTCGGCCGGGTCCAGGTCCACCCGGAGAACGTCCTCGGACCTCGCGCCCGGGTGGGCGGTCTCCATCCGCCGGGCCGGGCCCGTACGGCCGAGGAGCGGCTGGAGGGCCGCAGCACGGTCTATCTGTCCGAGGCCGACGCCTCCGCGGCCCGCGCGCGGCTGCGCAAGGACCCCAGCAGGGCGGACGAGATCGGCATCACGACGTTCGAGGAACGCCCCGAGAACGAGTACCAGGAGTACGCGGGCAACAGCGAGGCCCTGCGCCGCCTCGGCGTGCCGATCCTGAACAACATGGACCTGAGCCGGCCGGACGCCGCGGACCGGCTGCGCCACGTCGACGAGGGCGCCAACCTGCACTTCCAGATGCCGCGCACGGGGCGGATGAAGGGCTACTCCACCCAGAAGCTGGTCGGCGACACCAACCGGCTCCCCCAGCGGATGAACCGCGACGACGTCTCGGTGAGCATCACGGCTCCCGACCCGCGCCAGTACAAGAAGCGCAGCACGCACGACAGCTTCTACGGCCTGGAGAACAGGAAGGCCGTGCCCCCGGGAATGCGGGTGAGGTCGGGTCCCGACCCGGAAGGGGACCTGGAGCAGTACGGCTACTCGCACCGGATCTCCGGCAAGGACAAGAGCGCCGACGTGGCCACCCGGCGCAGGACGTACTACGTGGAGGCCGACCGGCGCAGCGACAGCCCCGAGGATCGCGGTGGCACGTCGAACTACCGCGAGCGTGAGGAGGACCGCGCGTTCCGCAGGCGCTCCCGGAGTCGCCGGCGGGCGGCGAGCAGGGCTCCGAGCCTGGCTCCGAGCCGTGCGGACTCCGAGTACTACGAGGACGAGCAGCCGCGCGGCCGGCGGCACCACCGGGGCAGCCTCTACGAGGAGGACATGGCCGCCGGAGTGGCCGAGCCCGCCCGCAGCCGCAGCCGGCGGCGCCCGGCCGAGGTCGACCCGTACAGCGACGACGACCTGTACGCCCCGCCGCCGCCCCGGCAGCGCAGCCGCAGCCGGCGGCGGGTCGAGCGCAGTCGGAGCCGGGGTCCCGCCGTCCTGACCCAGGCCGACCTCGACGCCTACGTCGAGTACGGCGGTGGTGACGACTATCTGGAGGAGGAGGAGTCCCGCCCCTTGCGCGGTTCCCGTCGCGCCCGCAGCCAGAGCCGCGCCGCGCGCCACCGCAGCCGGGCGGCCTCGCGACGCCGTAACTACGAGGCCCCGCCCTCGGACTACGACGAGCCGGTGAGCAGCCAGCAGGTGTTCGCCGACGAGTACGACATTCCTCCGGCGCCGCGCCACCGGAGGCGGCGCCGGCAAGTGATCCTCGACTCGGACGACGAGAGGTGACGATGGCCCTCGGGGCAACACGGGCGTGGGCCGGGGCAACCTGGCCTGCCCCGTCGTCCACTGACCGGCCGCCGTGGTTCCCCTAGCGTTGCCGTGTGAGCCTGTGGACCTCTCTCGAACCCGCCTCCGCGACCGTCGACCCGGGGTCCTCCACCCGTGTCCGGCTGCGGCTGCGCAACACCGGTGACGTCGTCGACGAGTACCGCTTCGAACCGGTCGGCCCCATCTCCCCCTGGACGACCGTCGAACCGGCCACGCTCCGCCTCTACCCGGGCACCACCGGCACGGTCGAGCTGACCTTCGCCCCGCCCCGCACCCCCGACGCCACGGCCGGACCCAACCCGTACGCCGTCCGCATCACGCCCACCGAGCACCCCGAGGCCGTCACCGTCCCCGAGGGCAACCTCACCATCACGCCCTTCACCGAGCTGCGCGCGGAGCTGGTCCCGCCCACCGTCAAGGGCCGGTTCCGAGGACGCCCGAAGCTGGCCATCGACAACCTCGGCAACACGAAACTGACCGCCTCGGTCAGCGGCAGCGACAACGGCGACCAGCTCGCCTACGACCTGCACCCCAGCAACGTCCAGATCGAGCCGGGCCGCGCCGCCTTCGTGGACGCCACGCTGAAGCCCCGCAGGATCATCTGGTTCGGGCCGAAGGAGCAGCGGCCCTACCGGCTCACCGTGCAACGGTCGGGGGTGCAGCCGGAACCCGTCGACGGGACGTACATCCAGCGCGGCTTCCTGCCGCGGTGGCTGGCCACCCTCTTCGGCACCCTCATGGCCCTCGCCGTCGCCTTCGCCCTGATCTGGTTCAACTACAAACCCCACGTGCAGAGCCTCGCCCAGGAACAGCCCGTGGAAGCCGGGGTGAGCAGCATCGCGCCCAGCCCCTCGGCGACCCCGACCCCGCCGCCGGCGCCCACCGAGACGCCCTCCTCGGCGCCCGCGGCGAACACCGGGAACGGCAACGGCAACGGGGGTGGCGGCGGGGGCGGCGGAGGTGGCGCGACGGCCACCGTGACCGCCAAGCCCAAGCAGGACACCGCGGCGACCGCGGTCAACCGCCTCGCCGCCGACGACCCGGCCGGACGGCACATCTGCTACCGCTCCTACGTGCAGGGCACCGGCTGGCAGAAGCCCGTCTGCGACGGCACCATGTCCGGCACCGTCGGCAAGAACCTGCCGATCAAGGCCATCAACCTCGCGGTGTACGGGGTCCAGGGCTCCGCCGCCAACTGGTTCCACTACGACCCGAACTCCACCAACGGCCAGGGCGCGTGGTACCCGAACTGGACGGCGATCATCGCCGACGGCAAGGACAACTACATCGGCAGCACCAAGGCGTCCGACCCCTACATCGAGGGCTTCGCCTTCAACGTCGGCAACGGCAAGGGCTGCAACTACGCGAAGGTCCGCGACCACGACTGGGGCGACCAGTGGTGCCAGGGTCCCCGCAGCGACAACAACGCGCTCACGTTCGTCGGCACCCTCGACAACACGCTCTGGCTCGAAGCCTTCAAGCTGACGGTGACGCCGTGACCCTGTGGACCTCGCTGGAACCGGCGTCCGCGACGGTGGACCCGGGTTCATCGACCCGTGTGCGCCTGCGGCTGCGCAACACCGGAGACGTCGTCGACGAGTACCGCTTCGAACCGGTCGGGCCCATCGCCCCCTGGACGACGGTCGAACCCCGGACTCTCCGCCTGTACCCGGGCACCACCGGCAGCGTCGAACTGACCTTCGCACCGCCCCGCACCCCCGACGCCACCGCCGGACCCAACCCCTACGCCGTCCGCATCACCCCCACCGAACACCCCGAGGCCGTCACCGTCCCCGAGGGCAACCTCACCATCACCCCCTTCACCGAGCTCCGGGCCGAACTCGTCCCGCCCACGGTCAAGGGCCGCTTCCGAGGCCGCCCCAAACTCGCCGTCGACAACCTCGGCAACACCAGGCTCACCGCCTCCGTCAGCGGCAGCGACAACGGCGACCAGCTCGCCTACGACCTGCACCCCAGCAACGTCCAGATCGAACCCGGCCGCGCCGCCTTCATCGACGCCACCCTCAAACCCCGCAAGATCATCTGGTTCGGCCCCAAGGAACAGCGGCCCTACGCGCTCGTCGTCCAGCGGTCCGGAGTCAGTCCACAGCCTGTGGACGGAACCTACGTCCAGCGCGGTTTCCTGCCCCGCTGGCTGGCCACCCTCTTCGGCACCCTGCTGGCCCTCGCCGTCGCCTTCGCCATGCTCTGGTTCACCTACAAACCACAGGTCAAGAGCCTCGCCCAGGAACAGGTCCAGGAGGCGGGCGTCAGCAGCATCGCGCCCAGCCCCTCGGCCAGTGCCCCGCTGGTGGCCGCCCCCGCGCCCACGCCGTCAACGGTCGCGCAGCAACCGGAGAACGACGCCCCCGCCTTGCCGGACACCCGGTCGGGCGGCGGAGGCGGCCAGGACCAGGCCGCACCCAAGCCGAAGAAGACCGCGAAACCGGTCGTACCGGCCACGAACATCCTGCTGCGCAACACGACGACGAAGAAGTGCGCGGACCTCCCCGGCTACGGCGACGGCACCAGCAACGGCCCGGTGCGCGAGTACACCTGCGACGAGACCACCGCCGACAATCAGCTGTGGAACCTGGAGGTCAGGTACCCGAAGGGCGGCCCCGGTTCGGCCGCGCTGTTCCAGATCCGCAACGTCAAGGACCAGCTCTGCATGGACCTGCCCGACTACGGTTCGGCCAAGCTGACCTCGCCGATCACCGAGTACAAGTGCGACGGCACGAAGGCCGACAACCAGCTGTGGTGGATCGACAAGCAGCCCGGCGGCGCCTACTGGATCCGCAACTTCGCCAGCGACAACCTCTGCCTGGACGTCGCGGGCTTCAGCACCGGCGGCAACGACACCAATCTGACCCTGTACTACTGCTCCCGCACGGACGACCAGGAATGGCTGATCGTCCACCCGTCCGCGGCCTGAGCGCCTGCGCCCCGTAAGGGGCGCGAGGAACTGCGCGACCAGCCGCGACGCCGCCGCAGCCGGCCGACGACGCTCACCCCCACGTGCCCGGCACCAACCGCCCCGCCTTGCGGTACTCGCGCCGCGCCCCTTCGAGCAGGTCCGCCGCGCCGACGGGTTCGCCCCGGCCTGCCGCGAGGTACGCCGCGGTCACCACCGCACTCCGGATGGAACCACCGGCCAGCTCGAACTCGGCTGCCAGTGCACGCAGTTCGATCTCGTCCTCGCTCGGCACGTGCAGCAGGCCGTGCCGCCACAGGGCCAGCCGCTGCTGCTCGTCCGGGAACGGGAAGTCGATCACCAGGTCGAGGCGGCGGGTGAAGGCCTCGTCGATGTTGGCGCGCAGGTTGGTGGTGAGCAGCGCGATGCCGTCGAAGGCCTCCAGGCGCTGGAGGAGGTAGGCCGACTCCAGGTTCGCGTACCGGTCGTGCGCGTCCTTGACCTCGGAGCGCTTGCCGAAGACGGCGTCGGCCTCGTCGAAGAGCAGCACGGCGTCGGTGCGGTCGGCCTCGGTGAAGATGCGTTCGAGGTTCTTCTCGGTCTCGCCGACGTACTTGTCGACGACGGAGGAGAGCTGCACGACGTAGAGGTCCAGGCCCAGTTCGGCGGCCACCACCTCGGCGGACATGGTCTTGCCGGTGCCGGACTCGCCGGCGAACAGGCCGAGCACCCCGCGTCCCCGCCCGCCGCCCGCGCTCAGCCGCCAGTCGCCGAGCACCCGGTCGCGGTGCCGGGCGCGCAGCGCGAGTTCGCGCAGTTCCGTGAGCGGCCGTTCGGGCAGCACCAGGTCCCGCCAGTCGACCGCGGGCCGGATCCGGCGGGCGTGCTGCTCCAGGCCGGAGGCGGACTGCTGGCGGGCGCCCAGCCGCAGGTGGGCGGCGGTCAGCGGGGTGCCGTCGAAGGCGGCGAGGGCCTGCGCTGCGCGGGCCGCCCGGGTGAGGCGGTCGCCGCCGAGGTGGTACGGGGCGACGGTGGCCGCGAGATCGAAGCCCGGGTCGCCGGGCAGCACGGCCGCCCAGGCGTCCACGGCGGCGGCGCGCCGGGAGGGCACCTCCAGGACCAGCGGGTCGCGGTGGTCGCACCACTCGGGGTCGTAGGGGCGGGCGGTGGCGACCAGCACGGTGACGTCCGCGGCCGTGGTGCTCAGGGCCCGCAGCAGGGGGCCCGGCCGGTCGCTGCCCACGAGCACCGCACGGTCGCTCAGGCGGGCCTCCCGCAGCAGCTCCGGGATCTGCTCCTCCGACCCGGTGTAGTGCAGCGCCTCCCGCCCCGCGAGCCGCAGCGCGGCCGTGGCCGAACCGAGGGCCTCGCCCTCGCGCCGCTCCCGGAGGAAGGCGAGGAGCGGCCCGGCGGTGATCCGCTCGGCCAGCCGGCGCACGAACTCCGGGTCGGCGGGTTCGCTGTCGTACGCCGGCTCACGCAGGCATCCGGTCAGCGCCGGGTCCGGGGTGGGGTCGCCGAGGAGGTGCGCCAGGACCCGGTCGGGTACGCGCAACGAGCGGCTGAGGAAGGGGCGTTCGGGCTCCTCGACGGTGAGCAGGCCGAGCGCGCAGAGCGGAGCCGTGGGGTGGAAGCGGGCGCGGGCCGCCGCCAGGTGGGCGGGGGCGCCGTACAGGTCGAGGGCGAGGCCGACGGTGGCGCGGCGGCGGCCGACGTCGTCGTTGAGGTAGCCGTACAGCGGCTCGAAGGTGCGGTCCAGGTCGGGGGCGAGGGCGATGAGGAGGACGGTGGTGTCGAGGTGGGTGAGGCGCAGCCGGGCCCCGAGGTCGGCGAGCGGGTCGGAGAACCCCTCGGCGAGGCCGGGGAGTTCGGCCGGTTCGGCGGGCGGGAGCAGCAGGTGCCGCACCGCTTCTTCGGAGAGGTAGAGGCCGCGCAGCGGGTCGGTGGCGGTCGGGTCGTCGACCGAGCGGTGGGCGACGAGGGCGGCGGCCCGGTCGCGCAGCGCGGAGAGCCGCAGGAGGAGCGCGGCGGCCGGCTCCAGGGAGACGTCCAGGGTCACGCCCGGTTCCTCCGGGCGGCCGCGGCCTCGGCGACCTGGTGGGGCCGGTGGGCCCGCTCCTCCAGCACCGGCTCGGTGCCGTCCGCCCCGGCGCGTACCCGCACGGCGGCGCCCTCGGTGACCGGCGGACCGGCGTCGTACTCGGGGTAGGCCGGGAAGGGTGCCGTGATCACCACGTCCAGGGACGGCTTGAGCTCGCCGCCGAGCGCCGACCAGATCTCGGCGAGGGAGCGGGCCTCGGACTGGATGCCCGCGCACGAGAGCGGGATCGTCAGGCCCAACGCGCCAAGGGAGCCGGGAAGTTCGGACGGATGGATCAGCTCGCGCGGGATCAGGGTGGCGAGCACGGCGCTGATCAGCCGGTGCTCGTCCTCGGGCCGCTTGGTCCACGCCGTCACCAGGTACGACAGCCGGAACCAGCGGGGCGGCTGGCGGCGCTTGACCACGACGTCCCGGTCGTCGCGGACGTCGACGTGCCCGCGCTGGCGCCGGTGCACGTCCTCCCGGATGTCGTACAGGTAGCTGTTGATCACCGGGCCGTTGCGGCGGGCCGACCAGTCGCGGGTCGGGGCGTCGAAGGAGACCTCGATGCCGGAACCCTCCAGCGCGCCGCCGGTCAGCAGGTTCCGCAGCACCTGGTCCACCTCGTGGATCACGCCCGACTCACCACCCCATGGGCCGCAGCGGCCCCCTCGTCACTCCGTTCCATCCTGCCCCTGGTCCCGGCCGCCCCCGCAGGAACGGCGGGGCAGACCGGCCTGCCCCGGAACCGGTGTCCGCTGCCCGATCGGTCAGATGTAGCCTTCCCGGAGGGCATGGGCGACGGCGTGGGCCCGGTTGCGCAGATGCAGTCGGGTGGTCAGCCCGTGCATGACGTTCTTGACGGTGCGCTCGGAGTAGGACAGCTTGCTGGCGATCTCACCGGTGTCGAACCCCTCGGCCACCAGCCGCAGCACGTCCACCTCGCGGGCGGACAGCCCGGCTGCCGGGGCGCCCGGCCGGCCCGCGGCGCTGCGGTGCAGGGTGCCGACCTGGTTGATGAGCCGGCCGAGCAGGTCGGCCGGCAGGTCGCCGTCTCCCCGGGCGGCCGCCAGCACCGCCTGCACGAGCCGGATCTCGGTGGCCTCGTGGCGCCACACGATGGCGCCGACCCCGCACTCGATCACATCGAGCAGCTCGGTCTCGCGCAGCGTTCCCACCACGAGCACGGCCCGCGCCCCCTCGCTGCGCACCACCCGGCGCAGCCGGGTCAGTTCGGGTGCGTCGAGGCTGTCGCTGATGAGCAGCGCCACCGTGCCGGGCCCGGTCTCGGACTCCTCGCGCACCTCGACCTCCGGGTGGCGCCGGAGCTGGCTGAGCGCGCCCTCGCGGGAGATCGGGTCCGGTGCGTACACCACCACGGGCGTGCGGCCGACCGACGCGAATGAGCTGTTGCTGACCAACCGCTTCCCCTATGTCCACGTGTCCGTCACCTCTGAGGGAACAGTGACGGGCGTTAGGACACCAGCCTGCTGTGGCCGAAGGGGCAGGGACAATCGTGGAGGACCACGAGATGAACCACGAGATGTTCGGGCCGACGGGCCGGGGGTGCGTCGGGGGTGCCTGGGGCCCGGGGGGCGAGTGCGGGTGCGTGGTGGCTGGTCGCGCAGTTCCCCGCGCCCCTTCGAGGTGGGACCGGTGGACCCACTGTCCTGGGGGCGCGGGGAACTGCGCGATCAATCCCCACCGGCCCGCAGCCGCACCACGGCCCCAGACACCCCCACATCCACAGCCCCGCGTCAAATGTGCCACCCACGCAACAAAACCGCCGCACCCCCGCCACCCCACAACCTCTCCCACCCGCACCCCCTCTAACCCCCCGAACGCACCAGCGCACCGCGAGGAGCCAGGCATGACCCGTCCGTCCCCTGAACTCGCCGCCGCCCTCGACCTGCTGGCCGAGGAAGCCGAGCGCACGCGAACCGGTGGCGGCCGGCTCGTGCTGCTGCGGGGCGCCACCGGAACCGGCCGCACCACCGTCCTGGAGGCCACCGCCGAGCAGGCGGCCGCCCTCGGCCTGAAGGTCCTGCGCGCACGGTGCTCACCCGGCGACGCCGCCATCTCCTTCGCGACGGTTCTACAACTCCTCGGCCCGGTGCCGGAGTTCGCCGACCTCGCGGTGGACGGCGACGAGCGGTCCACCGCCGCCGGGCTCTGGCGGCTGCTGCGCGCGTACGCCGAGGACTCCCCCCTCCTCGTCGTCGTGGACGACGTGCACCTGGCCGACGCCCCCTCGCGCCGCTGGCTCGTGGAGTCGGCCCGGCACATAGACCGCTTACCGATCCTCCTCGTCGTCAGCGAACGCAGCCAGTACGACCTCGATCCGCCCGCCCCCGGCTTCGCCCACACCCTCCCGCCCGCGCTGGTGCGCACCCACACCCTCGCTCCGCTCGCCCCGGCGGCCGCCGCCGACCGGGTGCGCGCCCGGTTCCCCGACGCGTCCCGGCCCTGGGTCGACGCCTGTGTCCGGGCGGCGGCCGGCAGCCCGCTGCTGCTCGGCGCCCTCCTCGACGACCTCGACGCGAGCCGCCGTCCGGACGTGCCCGAGACGACCGCCGCCCTCTACCCGGGCGCCTACCCGGCCGCCGTCCAGTGGTGGCTGGACAGCGCGGGACCGGCCACCACCGAGGTCGCCCGCGCCCTCGCCGTGCTGGAGGAGGACCCCGTCGCCGGTCTGCCGGAGAGCGAGATCACCCCGCTCCTCGCCGCACTCGCCGACGCCGACCCCGTCCGGGTGGCCGGCTGGCTCACCGCCATGACCAACCTCGGCCTGCTCACCCTGGGCGCCGACGGCCACCCCCACTTCCCGCACCCGCTGCTGCGCGACGCGATCCTCACCGGCGTCCCCGCCGCCCGCCGCCGCCGCACCCACCGGGTGATCGCCGAGGCGATGCTGCACCAGGACGCCCCCGTCGAGGCCGTGGCCCGCCAACTGCTCGTCTCCGGACCGGTGGACGCCCCCTGGGCGCTGCCCGTGCTCCAGGACGCGGCCGCCGTCGCCCTCTCCGAGGACCGCGCCGAGGACGCCGTCGGCTATCTGCGCCGCGCCCTGGAGGAACCCCTCCCCGCCGACCGCCGGCAGCGGCTGCTGACCGAGCTGGGCTCCCTGGAGTACGCGGCGCCCCGCTCGACGGCGGCGATCCCGCGGCTGGCCGAGGCGGTCCGGATGCCGGCCGCCCCGCAGGACCGGGTGCGCGCGGCCGTCGCCCTGGGCACCGCGCTGACCGGCCGGGGCCGTACCCGCAAGGCCGTCGAACTGCTGCGCTCCGTGCACGGCGAGCTGGACGGCCACCCCGACCTGGTCCGCACCCTGCACACCGCCTCGGTGCTCCTGTCCGACCAGGACCAGGAGGTGCGGCAGGAGGTCTACCGGCGGCTGTCCGAGACCGCCGACCGCTCCCCGGAGCTGGTCGGCACGGCGGGGCAGGCCCTGCTGGTGCGGCACGCGGCCTCCGCGGGCCTGACCTCGGCCCAGGACGCCATGCGGCGGCTGCGCGCCCTGCTCGCCGAACCGGCCGACCCGCTGACCGAGCCGTTCCTCGTCGGCACGGCCGCCACGGTCGCCCAGTGGGCCGACGAACTCGACGAGGCGGACCGGCTGGTGGACCGGGGTCTGGCCGGGCAGCGCCCCGACCTGCTGCACCCCATGCACCAGGCGTTACTCAACAGTCGCACGGACATCGCGGCGGCCCGCGCCGACTACGCGCGGCTGGCCGCCGTGCCCGCGACGGTCGCGCCGACCAACGCCCACGCGCAGGCCCTCATCGCCCTCGTGGAGACGGGCCGTGCCGCGCAGGCCGAGCGTCTCGTCGCCGGGATCGACCTGCGGGAGGCACCGGACTCCTGGGAGCTGAACCGGTTCCTGTACGCGCGGGGCGTGGTGCGGGCCGCCGCCGGTGACCCGGCCGCCGCGCTGCACGACTTCCTGGAGTGCGGCCGCCGCCAGACGGCCCGGGACGTGATCAGCCCGGTGGTCACCCCCTGGCGGACGGCCGCCGCCGAGTGCCGGCTGGCCCTGGACCGCCCGCTGGAGGCCATCGCCCTGGCCGAGGAGGAGCTGGGGCTGGCCCGGGTCTGGGGCACCCCGCGCACGGTCGGCCGGGCACTGCGCGTCCTCGGCACGGCGACCGGCGGCCGCCGCGGCCTGGAGCTCACCGAGGAGGCCGTACGGCTGCTGCGGGGCGGCGGCCCGGCCGGGACCGAGCCGGCGCTGGCCCTGCTGGCGCTGGGCCGCGGGCTGACCGCCGCGGGCGAGGCGGCCCGCGCCCGTGACTGCCTGCGGGAGGCCGCCGAGCACGCCGAACGGCTGGGCGCGGTCCGGGTGCTGGAGCTGGCCGAGGGGGTGCTGCGCCAGGGCGGCGCCCGCTCCGCCAGGCGCCGCACCGGCGCCGCGTCGCTCACCGGCAGCGAGCGGCGGATCGCCGAACTGGCCGCCGAGGGCCGCACGAACGGGGAGATCGCGGCCCTGCTCCATCTGGCCCGGCGCACCGTGGAGACCCATCTCACGCACACCTACCGCAAGCTGGGCATCCGCCGCCGCACCGACCTGCGTCCGGCCCTGGACCGGTCGGCGTCCCCGCCCGCGGCGCAGTAGCGCAGTTCGGCGCAGTAGCGCAGTTCAGGGGGCGAGCCAGTGGGCCGCCGCCGCGAGCAGTGCCCGTACCCCGGTCTCGATGGTCGGGTCGGGGACGGGGGCGAAGCGCGGGGAGTGGTTGGCGGGGATCTGCGGGGGGATGCCGTCGCGGATCAGGGCCTCCAGGTCGACGCCCTCGTAGAGCTTGTGGTCGGCGCCGCCGAAGAACCAGAAGACCGAGGGCACCCCCAGCGCCGTGCCGAAGGCCCCGAAGTCCTCGCTGTTGGGCACCGGCGAGGTCAGCTCGAAGGTCATGCCGGGGAGTTCGGCGGCCAGCGCGGCCTGGACGGCTTCGGTCGCCGCGGGGTCGTTGCGGGTGACCGGGAAGGAGTCGATGACCACGATCTCCGGTTCCCTGGGGGCGGCGGAGGCGGCGGCCTCGGCCCGTATGATCCGCTCGACCGCCGTCAGCACCCGCTCCCGGACGGCCGCCGTGGCGGACCGCACGTTGATCTTCAGCTCGACGGTGTCCGGGATGATGTTCTCCTTGGTCCCGCCGTGGATCGAGCCGACCGTGACGACGGCCTGCTGCCCCGCGGCCACCTCCCGGGAGACCACGGTCTGCAGCCGCAGCACCACGGCCGCGGCCAGCACCACCGGGTCGACGGTGGCCTCCGGCGTGGAGCCGTGCCCGCCGCGCCCGAACAGCGTGACCCGCATGCTGTCCGCGCCCGCCATCAGCGCCCCCGCCCGGGTCCCGACCAGCCCGGCGGGGGCCGCCGCCACGTGCTGGGCCAGGCACACGTCGGGCCGCGGGAACCGCTCGGCGAACCCGTCCGCGAGCATCTTCGGCGACCCGCCCACCTCCTCGGCGGGCTGGAACACGGCGACCACGGTGCCACGCCAGGCGTCCCGCGCGGCCGCCAGCTGCCCGGTGGCCCCCAGCAGACAGGTGACGTGCACGTCGTGCCCGCAGGCGTGCATCACCCCGTCGGTCCGCGAGGCGTAGGGCAGCCCGGTCTCCTCCTGCACCGGCAGCGCGTCCATGTCGGCCCGCACCAGCACGACCGGCCCGTCCCCGTTGGCCAGCACCCCGACCACCCCGGTGCCGCCGACCCCCTCGGTGACCTCCCAGCCCTGCTCGCGCAGGCGCGCCGCGACGACGCCCGCGGTCCGCTCCTCGGCGAAGGACAGCTCCGGGTGCGCGTGCAGGTCCTCGTACAGGTCCCGCAGCTCGGGGAGCCTGTCGCTCAGGCCGGTCACGAGGGGGCTGGTGGTCATGAGGTCGTCTCCCGGGGTGGGTGTGTCGCGTGGCCGCCGATGTCCACGATCAGGATCGGCCTCGTGCCCGGAGTACGGAAGCAAACGCCGGAAAACGGCGGTGGCGGTCAGTCGTCGGTGGTCGGGCGGGTGCGGCCCGGTTCCGGCAGCTCGCCCAGCTTCAGGCGGGCGTGCAGGACGTCGCCGATGAACAGGTCGTAGATCAGCACCCCGATCACGCCGCCGATCAGCGGTCCGACGATCGGGATCCAGAAGTAGTTGCTGAACCACGCCCCGCTCCCCGGGAACGCGTAGCTCTTCCACCCGGCGAACCAGGTGAGCAGCCGCGGCCCGAAGTCACGGGCCGGGTTGATGGCGTAGCCCGCGTTCGCGCCGTACGACATGCCGATCGCGGCGACGGCGAGGCCGATGACGAACGGCCCCAGGTTGGCCCCCACGGCCGTGTTGCGCAGGTCGATGACCGCGACGACGAACATGACGAGGAAGGCCGTGCCGACGATCTGGTCGATCAGCGGCCCCCAGTTCCCGCCGTGGAAGTACGGCGCCGGGAAGGTGGCGAAGATCGAGAAGGTGGCCTCGGTGTGACCGCCCACCTTGGGAGGTTTCGCAACGGCGTCGAAGGCGTTGATCGCGTCGCGGTAGACGAGATAGACCAGCGCCGCTCCGGCGAGGGCGCCCAGCACC
Source organism: Streptomyces sp. NPDC051987 (assembly GCF_040680735.1). Lineage (NCBI taxonomy): Bacteria > Bacillati > Actinomycetota > Actinomycetes > Kitasatosporales > Streptomycetaceae > Streptomyces > Streptomyces sp. NPDC051987. Next base: position 109,850 of record NZ_JBFAXI010000005.1, read on the forward strand.
TGCGACATCCAGTAGGGCAGCACCTTCACCCACGGGAACCTGCGGCGCACGGCGAACGCCAGCGTCACCGCCGGGTTCAGATGGGCGCCGCTGACACCGCCGGCCACATAGATGCCGAAGGTCACGGCGAGGCCCCAGCCCCAGGCGATCAGGAGCCAGTCACCGGCGGCGAGGAAGATGGTCGTGGGCGTCTCGGCGCGCCCGGACCCGGGCAGCGCCGCGACGGCCATCGCCACGACACCGCACCCGAAGGAAATGAGGACGAACGTCCCCAGGAACTCTGCCAGGCACTCACCGAGCAGGCCTCCACGTTTTCTGAGCTTGGAGGGCTTGAGGAGAGGAGTTATTTCCACAGCCATCGCTGGCCCCCTTAGCCGTCCCTGGCTCCCTGTGCGGAGCAATCAGGCGAACACCATTTTGTCCCATACATGATGTTCGCGCAGATCGACCCTTTCATCCGGACCGGTACGGGGGCGGCGCGGCCGTGCCGCCTCAGCTCTCCAGGTCGTCGGCGTAGTGCCGGAACCCGTGCCGGTCGCTGTGCATCGCCCACAGCGTGTCGGCGAGCACGGCGGGGTCCTTGCGGGGGTGCCCCGCCACGATGGCCCCCGGCACGACCAGCTGCGCCACGTGGATGCCCTCCGCCGCGAGCCGGTCGTGCAGCAGGTGCCCGTACGCGCTCTCGGCGGCGAAGGCGATGGAGGTCCCGGCCCGGTCGGGGTGCGGGATGACGGCGGTGCCGCCGTTGACGAAGAGGATCGTCCCCCGCCCCAGCTCGCGCATCCCGGGCAGCACCTGCTGCACCGCGGCGACCGGCCCGTACACCGAGAACTCGACCGGCCCGACCAGGTCCGCGTGGGTGGTGTCCAGGACCGGCAGCATGAAGTCCCGGTGCGGCACGGGGCTGTACTGCAGGACCTCGACGGTCCCGAGCTCCTCCGCGGCCCGCGCCAGCGCCCCCGCCAACGCCAGGGGATCCCGGACGTCGGCCGGGTAACCGCGGGCGCGCACCCCTTCCGCGGCGAGCTCCCCGGCCAGCGCCGCGAGCCGCTCCCCGTCCCGCGCCACGAGCGCGACCGCGTACCCCTCCCGCCCGAACCGCCGGGCGACGGCGGCGCCCAGTCCGGGCCCGGCCCCCACGATGGCAACACTGCTCACGACGACTCCCGACGACCGACCCGACACGGCATGCCTGCCCCTACGTCCGTACCGCGCGTCCCGTGACTTCACACGTCCCCGTCGGCTCCGTCCTGGCACCATGGCGGGATGGAACGTGTACTCGGCATCGGCGGCTACTTCCTGCGGTCCGCGGACCCGGCGGCCCTGAGCGCGTGGTACCGGGACTGTCTGGGCCTGGACGCCGACGACCACGGCCTGTGGCAGCCGGCGGCCGGGCCGACGGTCTTCGCGGCCTTCGAGTCCGGCACCGACTACTTCGGCTCCCGCACCCAGCAGACCATGCTCAACTTCCGCGTCCGCGACCTGGACGCGATGCTCGCCCAGCTGCGCGCCAAGGGCGCGGACGTCGCCGAGGAGACCCAGGACATGGCGGGCGTCGGCCGCTTCGGCTGGGTCACCGACCCCGACGGCAACCGCGTCGAACTGTGGCAGCCGGCCTGACGGCCCCCGGGCGCCGCGCGACGCCGGTTCCCGAGCGGGAGCCCGGCGGCCGGCCCTGGTCCGGCGGCGGGGCGGGAGCCCGGCGGCCTGGCCCTAGTCCGGCGGCGGGCCGCCCTCGATCAGGCGTTCCGCGATGTCGTCTGCCCAGGACTGGGCCCAGCGGCGCAGCGCGGTGACGGCCTCGTCGTCCAGGCCGCAGGCGGCGAACTCCCGGTCGTCCATCCAGTCCGTGCCGGTCAGGCGGGACTGCAGGTCGGTGAGGTCGAAGGTGTCACGGGCGTGCCGACGGCCGAGGTCCTCCAGGTCGGGGAGGGTCCAGCGGTCCGCGGCGGCGTGCACGACCAGGAGGTCGCGGGGCAGGCCGCGGTCGGCCAGCGCCCAGACCCGCATGCCGACCACGTCGTCCGGGGCCAGGGCCGGGCCCAGTCCGGTCGGGACCGGCGGGTGCCACAGGGCCTCCTTGAGGAGGGTGACCTCGGCGTCCTCCTGACTGACCGGGTCGGTGACGACAAGGCGCGCGGAGAGCGGGTCCGTCTCACGGACGACGACGCGCCAGCCCCGTTCCCGCAGGCCGGCCGCGACCGACTCGGCGATCGCCGGGAGCGGCTCCGGGCTCTGCGTGGCCGCGTCCACGGTCCGGCCCGGACGGTCGAACAGGCCGTGCGCCTGGGCCGCGTAGTCGCCGGTCAGCGCCAGCGGGTACCCGGCCCCGACGGACAGCAGATCGGGCAGCAGGCGGCGGTGCAGGGGGGTGACGTTCACGCGGCGGCCGCCGTGGGGGGTGCCATGCGGCGATTATCGCCGGTCGCGGCCGCACGGCACGGATCGGCCCGCGGTCACCGGCCGACCGGGCCGATGTACGTGCCCGGGTGGGTGGCGCCGTCCTGGAGCACCACGGGGCCGCCGTGCCAGGTCAGGTCGAACGACGTGCGCTGGTTCGGCGCGGTGACGACGACCGTGGTGGGGGTGAACGTGGTGGTGTCGCCCTGCGCCGGCACGAGGAAGGTGATCGGGAACTCGGCGGAGGCGCCGTTCGCCAGGGTGACCCGCCGCGGGGTGTCGTTCGTGCGGCTGAGCGACCACTTCTGACCGCCGTTGACCAGGTCGACACCCGGGAAGCCGTACATCGTGCAGGAGTGGCCGCTCTTGTTGGTGAACGCCACGACCGCGTGCTTCTGCTGACCGGTGCCGCTGCCCGAGTCGGCCCAGGAGTAGCCGAGCTGCGCGGCCTGGCAGGCGGGCACCGAGCCGGTGGCGGAGGAACCGCCGGAAGAACCGCCGGAGGAGCTGCCCCCGGAGGCGGACGAACCGCCGGTGCCGGACGCACCCGAGCCGGTCCCGCCGCCGGTCCCGGTGCCCGAGGAGCCGCTGCCGGAGGAACCGCTGCCCGAGCCGCCCGTCGAGGCGGCGGACGTCGTGGAGTCGCCGGCGGCCGGGGCCGCCGTACCGCCCGCGGCGCTGACGGAGCCGCTCGCGGTGCCGTTGCACGCGGTCAGCAGGGCCAGCAGCGCGGCGGCTCCGGTCACGGCGGCGGTCCGGCGGACGTGCGTGCGGCGGTTGCGAAGCTTCGGCATGGGATCCCCCAACGGTGGTGATCGATCTCCCCGGCCTTCTGCCGGACACCCCTTTCGATGCGGCCCCCGGCAGGGGAGTTCGGAGATCGCCGTCACGGACCCGTCGTGGTCGTGTCACACGCGCCGTTACAGAAGCGGCCGTTCACGCCATCCAGAAGAACACCGCCGTCATCCGCTTCTCCGCCAGCGTCTTCCCGGTGTAACCGGTCGCGCTGTGCACGAGGTTGGCGTTGTAGAGGAGCAGCCGGTTGTACTTGTGCGGGACCCGGACGTCCTCCTCGAAGTGGTCGCCGGGGACGTACCGCGTGCCGAGCGCCTCGACCAGGTTGTTGTGCGGGGCCTGCACGATGTTGCCGCCGAGCCGGCCGCCGGGCAGCGACTGCCGGTAGAACGCGGTGCCGCAGTCCTTGGCCACCCCGGGGTTGAGGTACAGCACCGCCGCGTACCGGCACAGCGCCCGCGAGTCGGTGTGCGGACGCGGCTCGCTCTCGCCCTCGCCGACCACCTGCACGCAGTTGTGGTTGAGCGTGCCCCCGCCGGGCGCCTGCTGCACCCACAGCCGCGCGGCCCCGGTGGCCGTCCGCACCAGCTCCTCGACCACGGCGAGTTCGCCGGGTTCCAGACCGGGCATGGTGCGCAGGCCGGGCCAGGTCTCCGAGGTGTACGGGTAGCCCTGGACCCAGTCGTCCTTGGTCAGGCACCGCTCCCGTACGGCGTCCACGTCCGGCAGGACGTCGTCGAACACCCAGTAGTCGCGGCCCCTGGTGGGCTTGCGGTAGGGCAGGACGGGAAGCGCGGCGGGGCCCCGCGGGACCGTTCGGTCGGGCAGCCGGGGGACTCGGGGGGAGGAGTGTGGGGGCATGCGGCGAAGCCTGCCCGCGACTTTGTCATGCCCACTCAGATCGGGGGAAATCATCACCCTCTCCTGGCCAAGACATGGGAAGACGCGCCCACGGCAGGCCCTCTCCTCACATGTTCTTTACCAAATCAAAAGGTTCCGGGCGCTTTCCCGTCCGTACTTCCCTGCGAACCGACTCCCGCCCCGTGCGGGACCCCCGACCGGCCAGGAGGCACTGGTGCGCTTTTCGCGGAACGCGACGGGAACGCTCCTTGTGGGCGGCGCCCTGAGCTTCACCCTCGCAGCCCTCGCCTACCCGAGCATGCTGGGCGTGAACACCACCTCCAGCGCCGCCACCCGCGTGATCGCCAACACCCAGTGGGGTCCGCTCACCGAAGGCGACCGGGACTTCGTGGTGAAGGTGCGAGCGGCCGGACTCTGGGAGTACCCCGTGGGCCAGCTCGGCCTGAAGAAGGGCCAGTCCCAGGCGGTCCTCACGGCGAGCAAGCACCTGATCGACGGCCACGCCGCGCTGGACGCCTCCTGCCGCAAGATCGCGCCGATGCTCAACATCACCATCCCGAACCTGCCCTCACCGCAGCAGCAGGGCTTCGTCAACACCCTGACCGCGGACACCGGCAAGAAGTTCGACACCGACTTCGCCAACATCCTGCGCGTGACGCACGGTTCGATCTTCAACACGATCGCGAAGATCCGCTCGACGACCCAGAACACCCTGGTGCGCATCCTGGCCGACCAGGCCAACGCCACGGTGCTCGACCACATCACGGTGATGGAGCAGACCGGTCTGGTCGACTTCCCCTCGGTCCTCTTCCAGGAGACGACCGCGCCGAAGCTGCCCGCCACCGACCTGACCCCGCCGCCCCCGGCCGCGGGCCAGCCCCAGGTCGTCCTCACTCCGCCGGTCAACAGCACCACCAGCCCGCCCGCGCTGCCGGGCGAGGCCGGCTTCCAGGGCAGCGGTGCCAACGTCGGCGGCGGGGCGAGCGGTCAGACCGGCGGAGTGAACGTGACGCCGGGCGCCGCCCCCACCGCCGGCTGAGTCACGTCAGGCGCCCAGCCACACGGTGGTGTCGGGCGGCAGCGTGCCGTCATGCGGCAACGGCACGCTTGCCAGAAGCACTTCGCCCGGCGGCAGCGGCACCGGTGCATCCGACAGGTTCGTGACGCACCGCCAGCCCTCCGTCCGGGCGAAGTGCAGCACCCCCGCGGGCGCCTCGGCCCAGGTCAGCGTCTCGCCCTCCAGCAGCTTGCGGCGGAGCCGCAGGGCAGTGCGGTAGAGCTCCAGCGTGGAGCCGGTCGTACCGGCCTGTGCCTCCACGGCGTACGCCCCGAACCACTCCGGCTGCGGCAGCCAGGCATCGCCGGGCCCGAAGCCGTACGACGGACCGTCCGTCGTCCACGGCAGCGGCACCCGGCAGCCGTCGCGGCCCTTGCGGGTGTGGCCGGTCTGTTCCCAGATCGGGTCCTGGAGGACGGTGACGGGCAGGTCGGCGACCTCGGGCAGGCCGAGTTCCTCGCCCTGGTAGACGTAGGACGAGCCGGGCAGCGCCAGCATGAGAAGGGTGGCGGCGCGGGCCCGCCTCAGGCCCCGGGAGCCGTCGACGGACGGGGTGCGGCCGCCGGACAGCAGCCAGGCGTTCTCGTCCGTGCCCGGCGGCAGCGTCAGCCGGGAGGCGTGCCGTACGACGTCGTGGTTGGAGAGCACCCAGGTGGCACTGGCGCCGGCCGCGTGGGCGGTGGCGAGCGAGCCGGTGATGACCTCGCGGAGCGCCTCGGCGTCCCACGGGGTCTGCAGGTACTCGAAGTTGAAGGCCTGGCCGAGTTCGTCCGGGCGCGCGTACAGGGCCCGGCGGGCGTCCGGGACCCAGGCCTCGGCGACGGCGGTCCGGGGCGGGCTGTAGGTGTCGAAGATCTTGCGCCAGTCGCGGTAGACCTCGTGCACCTCGTCACGGTCCCAGTAGGGGTGGGTGCCGGGCGGGACCCGCTCCAGCGCCTCCTCACCGGTCGGGCCGAACTCGGCCACGTCCCGCAGCGGTTCGGCGAGGTCCTTCACCAGGGCGTGCGCCACGTCGATCCGGAAGCCGTCCACGCCCCGGTCGGACCAGAAGCGCAGGGTGGCGCGGAAGTCGGCGCGGACGTCCTCGTGCTCCCAGTTCAGGTCGGGCTGCTCGGCGGCGAAGAGGTGCAGGTACCACTCGCCGTCCGGGACCCGGCGCCAGGCGCTGCCACCGAACACCGACTGCCAGTCGGATGGCGGGAGTTCACCGTGCGCGCCGCGGCCGGCCCGGAAGACGTAGCGCTCCCGGGCCGCGGAGCCGGGTGGGGACAGCAGGGCCTCCCGGAACCAGGGGTGCAGGTGCGAGGTGTGGTTCGGGACGATGTCCACGATCACCTTCAGGCCCAGCCGGTGAGCCTGTGCGACCATCGCGTCGAAGTCGTCCAGGGTGCCCAGGCGCGGGTCGACGTCCCGGTGGTCGGCGACGTCGTAGCCGCCGTCGGCGAGCTCGGACGGGTAGAAGGGGCTGAGCCACAGGGCGTCCACGCCGAGCGCGGCGAGGTGGGAGAGCCGCTCGGTCACGCCTCTCAGGTCGCCCAGCCCGTCGCCGTCCGCGTCGGCGAAGCTGCGCGGATACACCTGGTAGATCACGGCCTGACGCCACCAGTCGGGGTTCCTGGAGGAGAGGTCGACCACGCGCGTTCCTTTCGTGCTTCTCGTCGTGCTTCTCGGCTTCTCGGGCTGCCGGAGGGAGAGAGGACACCGAAAGGGAGTCTGTCCATATTGCCGAGAAAGCGAAACTTCACACCGCCCGGAACGGATCGTTCCCCGTGTGAGGGAGTTGTGATGAATCTCCAACGGCCGCTGCTCGCAAGCAGGTTGACAGTCTCAGGCGGGCCAACAACCATGGGCCGCACACCGTGGCGCATGTGAACGATGGGCCTGGTGTTTTTTCGCTTCCCGCTGCCCTTCCGCCGCCCGCCGGCCGCCCGTCCGCTTCTCGCGACGAACCGCGCCGGGCGGCGGGAGATGAGCACCCCCACGGATGGGATATCGATGTCCATAGCCAGACATGTCACCGCGCGCCGCCTGCTGGGTACGGGCGTCGCGTCGTTCGCCCTGTGCGCCGCTTCCGTCGCCGGCGCGTCCGGCGCCTGGGCGCACGGCAACCACGGCGGTGACGGCTGGAAGTCGGGCGGCCACTACAGCCCCGGCACCGGCGCGGGCACGGAGACCGGCACCGACAAGTGCCAGTTCTCGATCGACGGTTCGAGCTTCTTCGACTCGGTGAAGGTCGACGACCAGAACCTGAAGGTCACCGCCGACGGCAAGGTCCACCTCAAGGTGCGTGCCGCGGGCGGCGCCGCCTCCTGCACCGCCTCGCTCGCCTCCTACATCGCCCACGGGCCCACCTTCGCCACCTCGGGCCAGCAGATCTTCGTCGACTTCGACACGGTGACGGTCAAGCAGGGCCAGACCGACTCCCTCGACATCGCGGTCCCGGACGCCGGCTGCTTCGCGCAGATCGACCTCTACCGGGGCTCGACGAAGTTCGACGGGAAGACGGACGCCAACGACGGCTACACCCACGGCGACCTGCCGGCCGGCCCGGACCACACGGTCATCAAGGACAAGCTGATCGCGTCCTGGAACGGCGGCACGAAGGACTGCTCGACGACCGAGTCGTCCTCGCCGTCCCCGTCGCCCTCCGCCTCGGAGTCCGAGTCGGCCCCGGCCCAGCCGTCCGCCTCGTCGTCCACCCCGCCGGCCACCGGGACGACCGCCCCGGCGCCCTCGGAGAGCGCGACGACCGGCACGGCCAGTGCGTCTCCCTCCCCGTCCGGGTCGACGACCTCCCCGGCGTCGGCCCCGAGCACCGACTCCGGCGGTGGCGGCGACCTCGCCCACACCGGCGCCAGCTCCAGCACCGGTTACATCGCCGGCGGCGCGGTCCTGCTGCTGGCCGGCGGCGGCGCGATCGTCGTCGCGAGCCGGCGCCGCAAGGCGACCCGCGCCTGATCACGGCGGGTCCCTTCGAGCACGCGCGTACGCCCCGGCCGTCGTGGACGGCCGGGGCGTACGCGCGCCGGGCGCCTCCGTGCCGTGACGGAAGGCCGCCGATCGTAACCGCCGTCGTCTGCGCGGGAGCCGGGGCCCGGGTCGTCGTCGGCGGCAGAGCTCCGCCACGGGCGGACGTGACCGGCCGACCTAACGGGCGGACGTGACCGGCTGACGTGACCGGTCGACGTGACGGGGGGACGTGACCGGTCGGCCCCTCGGTGAGCGCCGGTGCCGACGGGGCCGCCGTCCTGCTTCCGTCAGCCCTGACTCCAGGCGGCCGAGGGAACCTTTCAGCGGGCGGCACCGCGGCCGCCGCGCCTCACTCCTCGGCGAAGTAGTGCCGTCCCGCGAGGTCCGCCACCACCCCCGGCTCCTGCGGCTCCCACCCCAGGGACTCCCGCGTCCGCCCGCTGCGCACCGGCACGTCCAGCGACATGAACGCCGCGAAGAACCCGAAGTGCCCGGCGCGCCGGTCCTCCGGGACGCTCTCCACCGGAACCCCCAGCCGCCGCCCGATGACCTCGGCGATCTCGCGCACCGCGATCCCCTCCTCGGCCGCGGCGTGCAGCTCCGCTCCGGCCGGCGCCTTCTCCAGCGCCAGCCGGTAGAGCCGCGCGAGGTCCAGCGTGTGCACGGCGGACCATCGGTTCGCACCGTCCCCGGCATAGCCGGAGACCCCCGTGGCCCGTGCGATCCGGATCAGCGTCGGCAGGAAACCGCCCCGGTCCCGCGCGCTGTGCACGACCGGCGGAATCCCGACGAGCACGGTCCGCACCCCCTGCTCGGCGAGGTCGGCGAGCAGCCGCCCGGTGGCCTGCCGCGGATTGGCGCCGTACGCCGCGCCGAGGTGCTCGTTGCCGTCGCCGTGCCCCATGCCGACGCCCAGGAGCGCCTTGCCGGTGCCGGCGAGCGCCTCGCCGAACGTCCGCACCACGGTCAGGTCGGTCGCCGCCGCCCCGGCCATGTCCCCGGCGGCCATCGCCGCGTGGTCGAAGGCGAGATGGACGACGGCGTCGGCGTCGTCCGCGGCAGCCCGCAGGCCGTCCAGGTCCGCCAGGTCGCCGCGGCGCACCTCGGCCCCCAGGGCCCGCACGGCCGCCGCGGAGCTCTCGGACCGGGCGAGGCCGACGACCTGGTGCCCGCCGCGCAGCAGTTCGGGAATGACGGCGGAGGCGATATGACCGCCGGCGCCGGTGACGAAAACACGCATGAGAGCCCTCCGAGGGCGCGAGAAAAGTGATGTGACTCGGTACCGTCACTGTCGTCACCGTACACCGTGACGGTACTGAGTCACATCACTTAGGCTGTTCCCCATGGCTCGATGGCAACCGAACGCGCGACTGCGCCTCGTGCAAGCAGCGATCGACCTGTTCGGCGAGCAGGGCTACGACAGCACCACCGTCGCCCAGATCGCCGAGCGGGCCGGGCTGACCAAGACGACGTTCTTCCGGCACTTCCCGGACAAGTGCGAGGTGCTGTTCGCGGGCCAGGAGGAGCACGGCCGCCTGCTGGCCGAGGGCGCCGCGGCGGCGGCCGGGACCGCGACCCCGCTGGAGGCGGTGGCCGCCGCCCTGGACGCCCTCGCCGCCTCCTTCACCCCGGAACAGCGTGCCTTCGGCCCGCGGCTGATGCGGGTCATCGACAGCGACAGCGAACTGCGGGAACGCGCCGCCTTCAAGCGGCTCACCCTCGCCACGACCCTCGCCACCGCCCTCGGCGAGCGCGGCGTCACCGAACCCACCGCGTCCCTCGCCGCCCATCTGGGCGCCCAGGCCTTCTCGGACGCCTTCGCCCGCTGGATCACCCCCGCGAACGACCGCCCCTTGTCCGACCTGGCCCGCGAGTCCCTCGACGCACTGCGGGAGGCGACCGCGGCCCTCACCTGAACCCGGCCGGACCCCGCCGCCCACCTCCTCGACGGTGGCGCCGTGGGCCGCCGGGCCGCCGCCGGACGCGGTCTCACCCGGACGGACCGGAGCGGTGGTGGGCGGGGTGGGGGCGTGGTGGCGTGGGAGCGCACCCGTTCCGCTGCTCCTGGTTCCCGGGGAGGCCCCGCCATGAGAGTCACCGCCTCCGGCCTTGTGCTGGCCGGCCTCCTCGCCGCGGTCAGCGCCTGTACGGCGGCCGAGCCACAGGCCGACGCGCACGCCTCCGCCCCGGCCACCACCGCGACCACCGCCGAGCGGGCCGCCTCGGCCGGTCCCGGCGCCGAGGCCGGCGCCCCGGCACTCACCATCGAGCAGGCGCAGGCCGCGCTGATCGGCGAGAGCGACCTGGGCGTGCCGTGGACGGCCACCGACGGCACCGCCACCTGGCACGACGGACTGCTCAAGGCGGCCACCGGACAGCCCGACTGCCAGCGCCTGCTGGAAGCCCTGTACACCGACGAACTGCTCGGCGCCCCGGCCGGCCCGCGGGCCGCGACCGCCCTCGACGACGGGGACGACGCGGCCCAGCTGCGCTACCAGGTCGACGCGAGCCACTCCGCCGACGTCGACCGGACCCTGGCCTGGCTGCGCGCCCTGCCCCGCACCTGCGCACGGTTCACCGCGCAGACGACCGCGGCCGGTACCGAGGCCGTCCAGGTCGCCGACGCCGGACTGCGGGACCTCGGCGACGCGCGGCAGGGGCTGCGGATCACCCTCACCGCCCAGCCCTCCGCCGCCGCCGACCCCACCACCCTCACCCTCGACGTGGCCGTCGTCCGCGTGGGCGACGACGCGATCGTGCTCACCGCCGGCGCCCTCGGCACCCTCCCGGACGACGCCACCACACAGGCCCTCGACATCGGCGTCCGCCGCCTCTCCCAGGTACGAGAACAGGGCCGCGCCCAGGCCTAGCGGGTCGCGGCCCCCACAGGGCACGGGCCCAGCAGGGCACGGGCCCCACAGGGCACGGGCCCCACAGGGCACGGGCGAACGGGAGCCAGCGGCCCAGGGGCGACACGGCCCGACGGGAGGCAGAGGCCCAGCGCGTCACCGGGCCCCACCGGGCCCCACCGGGCCCCACCGGGGTCAGAGGGCCCAGCGGGGTCACGGGCCCAGCGGACACGGCCGCGTACGGTCCGGGGGCTCGTTACAGCGGTGGCTGGGCCGGGGCCGGGCCCAGGGTCGTGGTGCCGGGGGCCGTGCGGTGGCCGAGGCCGGTGCGGTAGGCGTCCAGGGCCGCCTCCACCCGGCCGGTACGGCGCAGCAGGTCGCCCAGCATGCGGCACAGGTCCGCCAGGTCGCCCGCCGCGCCCGCCCGTTCCAGCAGGCTCAGCGCCCGCACGTAGTGCTCCTCCGCCGCCTCCGTGTCCCGGGCGTCCTCGGCGATGATGCCGAGCAGCCGGTGCGCGGCGGCCGAGTGGACCGCGCCGCGCTCGGAGGAGAAGTCGCCGAGCACGTCGTGGAGGAGTCCGGCGGCCTCGTCCGACTTGCCCTGGCGGTGCAGTACGTCGGCCAGCTCGACCGCCGCCTGGCTGCGGTACAGGGCGGCCCGGGTCTCGGACAGCATCGTGAGCGCTTCCCGCAGTTCCTTCTCCGCGCGCTCCAGCTCGCCGTTCTGCGCGTAGACGTAGCCGCGCATCCAGTGGCAGTTGGCGAGTTCGGTACGGAGCTGGAGCTGGCGGTACAGCTCGGCGGCCTTGGCCAGCGAGGCGTCGGCCTCGGCGACCCGCCCCTCGGCGAGCAGGGTGCGGGCCACGGAGCGGTGCATCCGGGCGATCAGCGCGGGGTCGCCGGCCTGCGGGGCGAGGGCGAGGGCGAGCTCCGCGGCCTGGGCGGCGCGGGCGTGGGCGCCCATGTCCATGTACGGGCCGATGGCGGAGGCGTACAGGAGCAGCAGCGCGTCCGGGTCGTGCAGGCCGCCGCGGTTCAGCTCGTCGAGTGTGGACTCCAGCAGGTAGACGGCGTACCGGAGTTCGCCCGCCAGGTAGTGGCTGACCGCCCGGCCGCGGATCGCCGGCACCCGCACCGGCAGCGGCTCGTCGGCCGTCCACAGCTCGGCCCGCTCGAAGTACTCCCGGGCCTGCGCCAGCTCACCGGTGTCCAGGGCGCACTCGCCCATCCCGAGCAGCGCGGTGGCCTGCTCGACCGCGAGCCCGTGCGCCTCCGCCTCCTCGAAGAGGGCCGCGTACTGGGCGGCGGCCGCCTCCGCCTCGCCGGTGGCCAGGGTGCGCTGGGCCTCGGTGAGCCGCAGCCTCAGGTCGGTGGCGAGGTGGGCGGGGCGCCCGCTGGCCAGCTCCTCGAAGCCGACGCCGAGCCGGCCCGCGATGTGCCGCAGCGCCTCGTCGGAGGCCCGCACCCGCCCGGCCTCCAGCGTGGAGATGTACGCGGGGGTGTAGGCCGGTTCGGCCAGCTGCCGCTGGGTCAGTCCGCGGTCGGTGCGCAGTTGCTGCACCCGCCGCCCTATGGTCTCCGGGTCGTCCCGCTCCTGCATCCTGCAGTCCCCCCAACTCCCCCTGTGCCTCTTGCCGTTGGGCACAACCTACCCCTAGGTTAAACCGCGGATTAAACGTGCTTAACCCGCCCCTGTTGTTGCGAGGTCGCCGTGCCCGGACGCACATGCGCACGCCCCACCGCACGTTCCCGGTCTCGAATGCGCTCGATCGGGGGGACCCCGACCGCCCGCAGTGCCGCCGCGGCGGTGATAGCCGTGGCCGCGCTGATCATCGCCGCGAACGCCGGTCCGGCCAGAGCGACGGACGACTCCCCGAGGTCCGCCACCCCGGCCGCGGTTCAGCACGTCGCCCGGTAGCCGTCCGGCACGTCGCCCGCGGTGTCGCCGACGCGGACGCGGTCCTGCCGCCGTCGCCGGGCAGGGCGCGGCCGGTGGCGGTGTCCCAGGCCTGCGGGGTGGATCCCGAAGGGCGGACACCCACGAGCCGCCCGTCCGGGTCCGGCGGTGAGCGGCGTGTCCGGAGACCCGGTTCCGAACAGCACGCGGCCGTCCGCGCGCCACCCTGTGCGGATTTCCCCCTTCCCGCCGGGGGCTCCGGCCGTCCCGCCGGCGGCTCCGGGTCCCAACCTGTGGGCGGCTGCGCCCAGTTCCGCGAAAAGCCGTCCCACGTTTTGCGGAAAGCCCTTTCCCTGGCATGGCCCGACCCGCCAGTCTCTCCCCGACCGGATGTCATGTCCGGAACCAATCGTGTGGACCGTCGACTGGAGCCCCCCGATGCCCCGACCCAGGACCCGTCACCTCGGCCGAGCCGCCGCCGTCATGGGCAGCGCCGCCGCGCTGACCGTCGCCCTGCCGTTCAGCGCCTCCGCCGGCGTGCTGCAGAACCTGCCGGAGAACGCCACCACGTTCCAGAAGTTCTTCGAGCCGCTGTACGACTACGACACCGACGCCTGCTACCCGGCCGCCGCCATCGACCCCGACGGCAACCTCAACGGCGGCCTGAAGCCGACCGGTTCGGTCACCGGCCAGTGCCGCTCCGGCCACCTCGACCACGCCAACACCTACTCGCGCGCCAAGTGCAACAACGGCTGGTGCGGGATCATCTACGCCAGCTACTTCGAGAAGGACGAGGCCTCCCCGGGCATCGGCCACCGCCACGACTGGGAGTGCATCGTCGTCTGGGTCAGGCAGGGCGCCGACTACCCGTCGTACCTCTCCGCCTCCCAGCACGGCGACTTCGAGACCGAGGCCGTCGCCGACGTGCCGATGAGCAGCCAGCGGGTCCAGGTCGTCTACCACAAGGACGGCCTGAGCACCCACGACTTCCGGTTCGCCAAGTGGGGCGAGACCCCGGAGAACGACGACGCCGCCTGGCATCAGGAGAACCTCCTCAGCTGGGACACCATGGCCTCCAACCTGCGCGGCATCCTGAACGCCTCGGACTGGGGCAACGCGAACTTCCCGCTTCAGGACGCCAAGTTCGACGACCACCTCAACAAGGCCAAGCCGAGCGCGATCACGTTCGACCCCTACGCCTGAGCCGGCCGCCGGCGCGCCGCACCGACAGGGCGGCCGCCGGCAACGCCCTTATTCCGGAACGCAGTTGGCCGCCTTTCCCCGGAATCCCGGGTGCTGTTGTCAGTGGCATGACCTACGCTCAGCACATCCGCCACACCCGGCCCACAGCGGACGTACACCCGTGGGCCGCCTTCCGTGGCGCCCACTTCATTCGATCCGGGGGGTTCGAATCAGCGTGCGTATGCGCACCGTCACGGCCGCCACCACCCTGGCGGTCCTCTTCAGCTCCGCGGCCCTGGCCGCCACTCCGGCCTTCGCCGACACCAGCGCGCAACTGCCCATCAGGTCGACCGGTGACATCGTCGTCGACGGCGCCCACCAGCGGGTCTTCATCAGCGACCCGGCCAACGGCAAGATCGTCGTCACCGACTACGCCGGAAACGTTGTCAAGCAGCTCACAACCGGCCTCTCCGGTGTCACCGGCCTCGAACTGTCGGCCGACTCGGGCACGCTCTACGCGGCCGTGCAGGACCAGGACGCCATCGCCGTCATCGACACCGCGACGGAGACCGAGACCACCCGCTACCCGGTCGGCGACAAGCCGCTGAGCGTCGCCCTCGCGGGCGGGAAGCTGTGGTTCGGCTACGGCGCCGCAGGGGCGGGCGGCATCGGCTCGGTGGACCTGACGAGCGACCGGCACGAGGTCACCCTCGGCCAGGCCGGCTTCTACTCGGCGCCGGTCCTGGACGCGGCGCCCGGCTCCGGCACCCTGGTCGCGGGCCAGCCCGGCATCAGCCCGGCCGAGATCACCTCGTACGACGTCTCCTCGGGCACCGCCACCAGGCTGGCGGGCACCGACGCCGGCAGCAACCTCCGCGACCTCCAGGTCACCCCCGACGGCAAGGACATCGTGGTGGCCAGCGGGGCGCCCTACTACCACCAGGTGTTCAGGACCGCCGACCTGAACGAGGACGGCAAGTACACCAGCACCGCCTACCCGAACGCGGTCGCCATCGCGCCCGACGGCACGGTCGCGGGCGGCAGCGACGCCTCCTACGACCCGGACGTCTACGTCTTCCACCCGGGCGACAGCGAGGCCGTCCGCACGTACGACTTCCCGAACACGGGCAGCTCCAGCGGCTCCGACGAACTCGCGGCCTCCGCCCTCGCCTGGGCGCCCGACGCCTCCCGCCTGTTCGCGGTGTCCTACAACAACAACGGCGTCTACTCCCTGCGGGAGTTCGACGGTCCGGCCAAGGCGGCCACCACCCTCACGGTGAACGCCCCGGCCTCGGCGCCGCGCGCCAAGAAGCTCACGGTCACCGGCAAGCTCGCCTCGACGGTCGCGATCCCGGCGGGCAGCGGGCTCACGGTCACCCGCACCGACCTGGACTCGCCGAACGGCAAGGCACTCGCCGCCGTGACGACCAGGGCCGACGGCACCTTCTCCTTCACCGACACCCCGCCGGCCGGCGGCAAGGTGACGTACAAGGTCTCCTACGCGGGCGACGCGGCGCACACGGCCGCCTCCGGCAAGGACACCGTGGACGTCTCGCGCGCCAAGCCGGCGCTGACGCTGAACAACAACGGCAAGGTGTACTCGTACGGGCAGAACGTGAAGTTCACGGCCCATCTCGGGACGACGTACAAGAACCGCACGGTGGAGATCTGGGCCGACCCGTTCGGCTCCGACCAGCCTGACAGGCGGGTGAAGTCCGGCAAGGTCGACGCGCACGGCAACCTGTCCGTCGTCCTCGGCCTGAAGCGCGACACCAAGGTCACCGCGAGGTTCTCGGGCGACGCCCGCTGGCAGCCGCGTTCGGTCTCCAGCTCGGTGGGCGCGAAGGTCAGCATCTCCATGTCGGTCAGCCGCCAGTACAAGGCGAAGAAGGTCTGGGGCCAGACCTACTACTACTTCCACAAGACGAAGAACCCGCTGTTCACGACCAAGATGCCGTACTACGGCGGGCGTTCCCAGCGGTTCGACTTCCAGGTCTACTACCAGGGCACGTGGTACTCCGACACTTCGCAGTACTTCGCGCTGGCCACCAGCGGGATCTCCCAGGTCGAGTTCACCGGCAGCCACAAGGACGACGTCGGCTGGCGCTTCCGCGTCCGCTCCGACTACATCAACGGCACGTCCGGCGACACCGTCAACTCCACGACGTACGGGGCCTGGAAGTACTTCACCTTCACGAGCTAGTGGCTCAGCTGGTCTGAAGCTGCCGCAGGTGCTGCTGGACGTTCTCCAGGGCGCCCTCCCGGCGGCCCGGCACCCTCAGTCTCAACTCCGCGAGCGCGGGCCCGAGTTCACGGGCCCGCGCCGTGTCCTTGATGGCGCTCCACTGGTGGTGGGCGCGGTCCACGGCCGCCTCCACTGCGGGCGTGTCGGCGGGCTCACCGGCGGCCAGCCGCGTCCTGGCCACGGTGAGCCAGGTACGGCAGCTGCGCGCCGCGTCCCCCGCGAACATCGCGAGGTCGGCCCGGACCTCGGACCAGTGCAGGGCGTCCTCGGAGGCCGGCCCGTGCGCCCGCGCGGCCGCCTCCTCCCAGCGGGCGGCGAGTCCGTCCGCCTCGGCGTACCGCCCCTGGCGGACCGCCGCGCTGATGGCGTCGTGGGGATCCCCGCTGTCCGGCGTGTGCGTGCTGAGCAGCAGGTCGGCGGCGACGTCCGCGCCGAGCCTCGCGAGCACCTGCCGGTGCAGCTCCGCCATCGCCGGCCGGTGCCCGCTGCGCAGCACGGTCGCCACGGCCTTCATGTACGACGGTGAGCCGATCCCGCGCCGGGCGGGCGGCGGCGCGATCCGCCCGTGCACGGCGTTGTTCCGCCCGGAGTCGAGCGGGGCGGTGCGCAGCAGCTCCCAGGTCTCCGGGTCCGCGTGCAGGTCGAGCACCAGCGTCGTCGCGCCGGCCGGGCGCAGCCGCAGCTCTTCCCGGACCCAGTGCCAGGGCAGACCGGTGTAGCGGAGGGTGGCGGGCGTGGTCCGGGCCAGCGCGAGATGCGGCAGCCGCTGCTTGCGGTCCAGGTGCAGCTGGCCCGTGACGAAGACGGTCAGCGGACCGGGGGCGGCCGCGGCGGCCCGCAGCCGGGTCAGCACGGCCTGCGGTTCCAGGGGGTCGGCCAGTTCGACGACGTTCGCGGTCTCGGTGCCGGAGAGTATGGCCGGGGGCACGGCCGCGAGCACGGGGAGCACGGAGGCCGCGTCCACCAGACGCCCTTTGCCGGTCGGCGAGGCCGCGAGCAGCAGCACGGTTCCGGGCATCGGGCCCTCCCCCTTTGTTCCCCGGTTTCACTTACGCCAGCACGGTAACCGCTGCGCTTGCAAAGCGGCGACCACGGAAAGCCTTTGACCCACCTGCGCCCCGGTACGCCCCCCGCGCCCGCCCTCCCCCGGCCCACCCTTCTCGGCGCCGCGCGCACAGCCTTCTGGGCCGCGACGATGCTCGGCCACGGCGGGGCCGGAGAACCGGTAGCCGCCGTCGGACCACCGGCCGGTCGCGGAGTGCGGCAGCGTCGTGGCTGGTCGCGCAGTTCCCCGCGCCCCTGGGAAGCTACAGCCCCGCACGCCACCACCGCGCACCCTTGTCCGCCGCGACGGTGTTTTGCGGGTGACCGACTTGCCAGGGGGTACCCGCAGGTGTGCTCTGGAAGGCGGGGCGAGGAGAGAGGAGCACGCTCATGGCTCAAGCGGCACCCACGTCCGGGGGCATGCCCCGGAGCGGCCGGACGCCCGACGTGTTCAGCGCGCGGATGCACGCCAGGGCCCGGGTGGCCATACCGGTGGTGACCGGGCTGATCTACGGCTACTGGGCCGCGGCCAACCGGCGCAGCGGCGGGCCCATCACCAGCTGGAACCTGCTGTTCGGCTTCGTGACCGCGTTCGTCTTCGCGGTGGTGCTGTTCGCCGTGCTGACCTACGCTCCACGGCTGCCCCGGGAACTGCACGCACTGGTGTGGACGGCGTTCATCGGCATCGCCTTCGGCTTCCTGTACAGCCAGACCGGCGAGGCGATCATCCGGTCCATCGGCATCTCGCTCGCCGTCGCGGCGGTGGCGTTCATCCTGATGTTCTACCGGTTCTACACGCACGAGGACGCCGCCGGACACCGCATCAGGTAGCGGCGCGGCGCCCTCGACGTACGCGTGGGCCCCGGCCCCCACGGCCGGGGCCCACGGTTCCCCTATTTCCCCTCACCGGTCGCCGGAGCCGCTGCGCGCACACCGACGACGCTCCCCCACCAGGAAACACCCGTTCGGGTCAACCCTCCACCGGAGCGCGGCGCCCCACGGGTTCGCACCGCCGGGCCCCGCCGTACCGTCCGTTCGGCTCGACCTGGGCCCCGCGATGCCCCGAATGCAGTCACCCCGCTCGCCTGACCGGCCCTCAGCGGATTGCCTGGAGGCGTGTCCTCCGTGCCCTCCGTGCCCCCGGCGTCCCCAGGGCCCCCCTGGCCCCCGCCGCCCGCACGCCTGCGGTGCGCCCTGTCGGCCCTGCTGATCGCCCTCGCCTGCCTGCTGCTGCCGTTCGGCGCGCTCGCGGCCTGGGCGGCGTACGGGCTGGCGGACACCGGACAGTACGTCAGCACGATGGCACCGCTGGCCGACGACCCGGACGTCCGGGACGCCGTGGCGGACACCGTCGGCGACGGCATCATGCGCGAGGTGGACGTCGGCCGGCCGATGCGCGGCACGGTGGCGCCGTTCGTGCGCGACGCGGTCCGTTCCTTCACCCAGACCCGGGCGTTCCGGCTGGCCTGGGACGCCGGCAACCGGGCCACCCATGACGCCGTGCTGCGCGCGCTCCAGGGTGAGCGCGAGGAGCCCGTGACCGTCGACCTCGCCCCGGTGACCGCCCAGGTCAGGGACCAGCTCGCCCAGGACCATGTGCCGCTCGCGGCCCGTATCCCGGTCCAGCACACGGCCGTCGCGGTACTCCCGGCCGCCGAACTGGACCGGCTCCGGAAGGGGTTCCACGTGCTCGAAGTCGCCGGCTTCTGGCTTCCCGTCGCGGCCGTCGTCTTCGCGGTCGGCGGCATCGCCCTCGCCGTCCGCCGCCGCCGTGCCGTCACGGCGACCGCGCTGGGCACGGCGCTGGGCGGCGCCCTGCTCGGCCTCGCCCTGACCGTCGGCCGCGGGCTCACCCTGGCCGACCTGCCGCCGGACGTCTCACACCCGGCCGCGGCCGCCGTCTACGACGCCCTCACCGCCACTCTGCGCACGGTCTCCTGGCTGCTCCTGGCGCTCGGCCTGGCGGTGGCCGGGGTGGCCTGGATCAGCGGCCGGCTGCGCCGCACCGGGCGGCGCGGGGCGCGGTCGCAGGCCGCCGGCACGGCGGATGCCACGTCCCTCAGGGCGGACTCGCAGACTCCCGACCAGAACATGACCGTCAGGTAGAGGTAGTTCCCGTACCAGGTTGCTCCAGGTAACAGGTTGCTCCAGGTAACAGGCTGTTCCCGTAGCAGGCCGTTCCCGTAGCAGGCCGTTCTGACCTCGCCGGCGCCCAGGGGTCGAGGCCCGGCGGCTACGGTCTGCTGGACGGGCCGTAGCCGTCGGCACGGGGGTGGCGCGGACCGTGCGCCGCGAGGCCGGCCAGCGCCCGCAGCGCCCCCACCAGTTCCGGCTCCGTCGCCGACGCCATCCCGAGCCGTACCGCGTCCGGCGTCCGCTTCGGGTCGACGCGGAACGCGGTACCGGGCGTGACCGCGATCCCGAGGTCCGCCGCGGCCGCCGTGAAGTCGTCGGCCCGCCACGGCTCGGGCAGTTCCCACCAGGCGAAATACCCTGCCGGATGGGCCCGTACGGTGAACCCTGCCAGCGCCTCGCGGACCAGCCCCTGCCGGCGCGCGGCCTGCTCCCGCTTGGCCGCCACGAGCCGCGCCACGGTCCCGTCCCCGATCCATCGCACGGCCGCCTCCAGCGCGAACGCCCCCGCGCTCCACCCGCCGGACCGCACGGCGGCCGCCACCGCGTCCACCCGGTGCTCCGGCACGACGGCGAAACCGACGGTGAGACCGGGCGCGACCCGCTTGGAGAGCCCGTCGACGAGATGGACCCACCGGGGCGCGAGGGCGGCGAGCGGCGGCTCCGGACCGTCGTGCAGAAACGACCAGATGCGGTCCTCCACGACCGGCAGCCCCAGGTCGTCCACCGCGCGTGCCAGGTGCAGCCGCCGCTCGGCCGGGACGGTCAGCGAGGTCGGGTTGTGCAGGGTCGGCTGCAGGTAGAGCGCGGAGAGCGGGGCGGCCCGGTGCGCGGCCAGCACGGACTCGACGACCGGCCCCCGCTCGTCCGCCCGCACCGGGACGAGCACGATGCCGAGCCGCCCCGCGATCTCCTTGACCAGCGGATACGTCAACGGTTCGACCCCCACCCGGCCGCCCGGCCGGACCAGGGACCCCAGGGTGGCGGCGACGGCCTGCCGGGCGTTGCCGGTGAAGAGGACGCGGCCGGGGTCGGGCCGCCAGTCGCCGGTGGCGAGCAGCGCGGCGACGGCCTCCCGGGCGTCCGGGGTGCCGTCGGCGGCGGCCGGCCGCAGGGCGTCGGTGAGCGCGTCCGGCCGCAGCAGGGGCGCGAGAGCCGGTGCCAGCAGCTCCGACTGCCCTGGTACGGAGGGGTAGTTGAGCTCCAGATTGATCCGGGCGTCACCGGCCTCGACCAACGCCCGCCCCGGCGGCGTGACGTGCGCGGCCCGCACGAAGGTGCCCCGCCCGACCTCGCCCACCACCAGCCCGCGCCGCACGAGTTCGGCGTACACCCGTCCGGCGGTCGAGGCGGCGATCCCGTGCCGCCGCGCGAACGCCCGCTGCGGAGGCAGCCGTTGCCCGGCCCGCAGTCGCCCCCGCGCGATGTCCAGCGCGATCCGGTCCGCGATCCCCCGGAAGTCGCCCACGGCTCCCCGCCCCCCTCATTGCACCGAGAGCAAAGATTCTATTGCACCGAGAAGTTGGTGATCCCTAGGGTCGACCACATGCCCCCCTCCCTCGCATACGACGACAATCCACCGCCAACACCGCCAACCCCCCACGCCTCCCGCAGCGCCCGCACCTCCCCCACCCCGCTCCTCCTGGTCCACGGCCACCCCTTCGACCGCACGATGTGGCACCCCCAGCGGACGGCCTTCGCCCGCACCCGCCGGGTCATCACCCCCGACCTGCGCGGCTACGGCGCCTCCCCGGTCACCCCGGGCAGCACCCCGCTCTCCCGCTTCGCGGCGGACCTGGCGGAACTCCTCGACGCGCTGGACGTGGCGACCTGCGTCCTCGCCGGCCTCTCCATGGGCGGCCAGATCGCGATGGAGTGCTACGACCGTTTGGGTCCCGCCCGGATCCGGGGCCTGGTCCTGGCGGACACCTTCCCCGACCCCGAGACCCCGGACGGCAGACGGGCGCGGAACGCCATGGCCGACCGTCTCCTGCGCGAAGGCATGCGCGGCTACGCCGACGAGGTCCTGGAGAAGATGGTCGCCCCGTACGCCCGCCCCGACGTGAAGGCCCACGTCCACCGGATGATGACGGCCACCAGCCCCGAGGGCGCGGCAGCGGGCCTCCGCGGCCGCGCCGAACGCCCCGACTACCGCCCCCTGCTCACCAGGGTCGCGGTCCCCGCCCTGGTGGTCGTGGGCGCCGACGACGAGTACACCCCCGTCTCCGACGCCGAGGCCATGCACGCCCTGCTCCCCGACTCCACCCTGCGCGTCATCGACAGGGCGGCCCACCTGCCCAACCTGGAACGCCCTGAGGAGTTCAACCGCGCGCTGGGCGACTTCCTGGCCCGGGTGGACGAGGCCGGGTGACCGACCCCGGGCACCCGTGTCGGCCCGTGCGGCGTCCGCGGACGAGGCCGTTCAGGCCGAAGCGGTGCCCGCGAGGCAGCAGAAGCGCCGTCCACGACCCCGCCCCTCGCGGCCCTGCCCCCCGCGGGCCCGTGCCCCGCCGCCGACCAGCCGATAATGGGCCGCATGCCCCGCGAGCTTCCCATCGGCCTCACCCCTCCCGACTGGCTGGTAAGGAACCTCCGGCCCCAGCAGGCGGCCCCCCTCAACTGGGCCGCCCTCGCGCGCGCCGCCGTCGCCATGAGCCTCCCGCTCGCCGTCGGGCTCGCGGCCGGACAGCCCGCGTACGGGGCGCTCGCCTCGATGGGCGCCCTGTCCGGGGTCATCGGCGACACCGCCGACGCCTACCGGATGCGGATCCTCAACATCGCGGTCCCGCAACTCTTCGGCGCCGTCGGCGTCACCGTCGGCTCCGTGGTCTACGGCCAGGGCTGGCTCACGGTCGCCGTCGTCACCGGCATCGCGCTGCTCTCCGGGATGATCTCGACGATCGGCGCGGTCTCCTCCGTCTCCGGCCTCCTGCTCCTGCTCAACTCCGTGATCGGCGCGGGCCTGCCGCTGCCCGGCGCCTGGTGGCTCACCCCGGTGCTGATGACCGGCGGCGGCCTGCTGGTCCTGCTCCTCGCCCTGCTGGCCTGGCCGCTGCGCTCGGGCGTACCGGAACGCTCGGCCGTCGCCGCCGCCTACCGCACGGTCGCCGACCTGTTGTCCGTCGACGACTCCGACGACGGCGAGGCGTACGACCGCGCCCGGCACACCGTCACCCAGTCGCTGAACCAGGCGTACGACCTGATCCTGGCCCGGCGCGCCCGCTACCACGGCCGCAACCGGGAGCTCACCCGTCTGCTGGCCCAGTTGAACGCGATCACCCCGGTGGTGGAGGCCGCCCCCGCCGTGCGGTTCGCCCGCCTCGCCGGCAGGCCGCTGCCGCCCGAGGTGCCGGCGGCGCTCCTGCACCTCGCCGAGGCCGTCGAGACCGGCTACACCGGCCCGACAGGGCTGCACCTGCCCGAGCCCGTCAGCGAGACCGGCCGCGCCGTCGACCACGCCCTGCGGCACGTGGCCGAGGTCGCCACCGCGCCCGACGTCGACCCCCGCGGCATCGACGACCGCCTGGGCCGCCCCGCCGCCCTCGGCATCCGCACCGCCCGAGCCGCCCGCAACGTGGTCCTGTCCGCCAACTCCTGGCGCTACGGCATCCGCCTCGCCCTGTGCATCGGCATCGCCCAGGCCCTGGTCTCCCTCGTCCCGGTCCCGCGCTCGTACTGGGTTGCCCTCACCATCACCTTCGTCCTCAAGCCCGACTTCGGCTCGGTCTTCTCCCGCGCCCTGCTGCGCGCGCTGGGCACGGTGGCGGGCCTGGTGGTGGCGGCGACGGTGCTCACCGTCGTACCCCGCGGGTGGTGGGACGTCCCGGTGATGATGGTGCTGGCCCCCCTGATCCCCGCCCTGACCCCCCGGGGCTACGGCTTCCAGACCGCCGCCATCACCCCGGTGATCCTGCTTCTCTCCGACGTCCTGAACCACCAGGGCACGGCCCTGCTCCTCCCCCGCCTCCTCGACTCCCTGATGGGGTGCGCGATCGCGCTGATCGCCGGGTACCTGCTCTGGCCGGAGAGCTGGCGCACCCGGGTCGGCGACCGGCTGGCCGACGCGGTGGCCGACACCGCGTCCTATGTCGAGCTGGCCTTCAGGGCGGACACGGATCCCGCCGGGCGGGCCCGGCTGCGCCGCCGCCTCTACCGCGACCTGTCCGTCATCCGCACCGAGTTCCAGCGCGCCCTGACCGAGCCCCCGCCCACCGGTCGCCGGGCGGCCGCCTGGTGGCCCCTGGTCGTCGCCGTGGAACGCATCGTCGACGCCACGACGGCCGCCCGGGTCCGGGTACGGCACGGAGCACCGCCGCCGGACCGGGCCGAGGTCGATCAGGTGACCCTGCAGCTGCGCGAGCTCGCGGAGGGGGTCCGCCGCTCGGAGACCCTCGTCGCGGTCCGCACGGATCTGACGGGGCCGCCGGACAGCGTCCTGGAACCCCTGCGCCAGGAGGTGGCGGCGGCACGGGCGATCGCCTCGCCGCACTGAGGCCGGGACTCGACCGCGGTACGCCCGACAGGAGTCATCGGCCCTCCCCAAGATCGCAACCTGGGGCCGCTAACCTTACGTGTCCGTCCTGGCCAGCGATTGACGGGTATCAATTCACGCGAAGGGTTGCGCACATGGGCATTCTCACTCTCCTGCGGAACGCATTCGGCCGGTCGCGAAAGCCGCGCCCCGCCGAGGCAGAGGGTGCGGACCAGCTCCCCTCGCAGTCGAAGCAGGCAGCTCAGGCACCGGAACCGCAGACCGCGGCAGCGGTCCCGGAGCCCCGCGAGGCGGCGACCGACGAGCACGAACTGGTCTCGGCCGCCTTCGACAACGTCACGGTCCCCAAGCAGGCGACCCGCCCGATCGAGCCGGAACTGGAACTGGAGCTGACACTCAGCCCCAGCACCGCACCCGACCCGACACCCGAGGCCCCGGTCGAGCCGACCCCGGAACCGGCCCCCGAAGCCAAGCAGGCGCCGCAAGCCGAGCCCGAGCCGAAGCCGGAGGCCGAGCCGGAAGCCGAGGCCGAAGCAGCCACGGAAGCAGTGGCCGAGCCCCTCGCCGAAGCCGAGGCCGAGGCCGACCCGACGCCCGCACCCGCGACCGAGAACACGGCTGACGCCGAGACCGAGGCTGAAGCGGCCGCGGAGCCGCTGGCCGAGCCCCTCGCCGAAGCCGAGCCGACGCCCGCACCCGAGACCACCGCCGAAACCGAGCCCAAGGCCGAAGCAGCCACGGAACCGGCGACCGAACCCCTCGCCGAAGCCGAGGCCGAATCGACGCCCGCACCCGCACCCGCACCCGAGACCACGGCCGAGACCGAGGCCGAAGCGGCCGCGGAACCGGCGGCCGAGCCCATCGCCGAAACCGAGGCTGAGCCGACGCCCGCGCCCGCACCCGAGACCACGGCTGACGCCGAGACCGAGGCTGAAGTGGCCGCGGAGCCGGTGGCCGAGCAGTTCGCCGAAGCTGAGGCTGAAACGGCGCCTGAGCCGGTCGCTGAGTCGGCGGCCGAGGGTGCTGTTGAGGCGGATGGCGAACCGGCTGCGGCGGTCGACCCGGAACCGGAACCCACCCCCGAGACGGACGCCGCCGTCGCCCCGGAACCCGCCGCAGCCGCGGCCGCCGACGGCGAGTCCGCCCCACAGGGGCCACCCGCACCCGACCACGAAACCGTCACGGGTGGTGCGGGTGGGCACACGCAGGCCGAAGGCGAAGCCGAGGCCACGGCCCCCGGCGACGCCGCCACCGTCGCGCTCGCCAAGGCCGGCCTCACCGGCACCCACGCCGCCACCTACCTCGTCCTCGACCGCTCCGCGAGCATGCGCCCGTACTACAAGGACGGCTCCGCCGCGGCCCTCGCCGACCAGACCCTCGCCCTCGCCACCCGCCTCACCCCGGCCGGTGACACCCCCTCCGTGCACGTCGTCTTCTTCTCCACCGAGGTCGACGGCACCACGGACCTCACCCCCGCCTCCCCCGAGAACGCGATCGACGACGCCCACGCCGGTCTCGGCCGCATGGGCCGTACCAGTTACCACGCCGCCGTCGAGGCCGTGCTCGCGCACTACGACAAGACCCAGACCGCAGGCACCCCGGCCCTCGTCGTCTTCCAGACCGACGGCGCCCCGGACGCCAAGACCCCGGCGACCCAGTCCCTCACGGACGCCGCGAAGTCCCACCCCTCCGTGTTCTTCTCCTTCGTCGCCTTCGGCGAGCACGAGAACAAGGCCTTCGACTACCTCCGCAAACTGAAGACCGACAACACGGCCTTCTTCCACGCGGGCCCGACCCCCCTGGAACTCACCGACGCGGAGCTCTACGACGGCCTCCTGATCGACTGGCGCCCGTAGGGGACCGCCCCCGGGGGGGGTGGACCGGAAGCAACCGGTCCACCCCCCGAAACGCGTGTGAGTCGATCTCCACAGGCCAAGTAGGATTTCGACTCATGGCGGCCACTGGATCAGAGAAGCAGGGTGGTAAGGCGTACTACGTCACCACCCCCATCTATTACGTCAACGACGCTCCTCACCTGGGCCACGCCTACACGACCGTCGCAGGCGACGTGCTCTCCCGCTGGCACCGTCAGCGCGGCGAGAAGGTGTGGTTCCTCACCGGCACGGATGAGCACGGTCAGAAGATCATGCGCACGGCCGAGACCAACGGGGTCACCCCGCAGGCCTGGGCCGACAAGCTCGTCACGGAGGCCTGGAAGCCCCTGTGGGAGCACCTGGAGATCGCGAACGACGATTTCATCCGCACCACGCAGAAGCGGCACACGGACCGCGTCCAGGAATTCGTGCAGGACCTGTACGACAAGGGCGAGATCTACAAGGGCGGCTACGAAGGGCCGTACTGCGTCGGCTGCGAGGAGTACAAGCTCCCCGGTGAGCTCCTCGACGGCGAAGGCGACCTCGCCGGTCAGAAGCTCTGCCCGATCCACAAGACGCCCGTGGAGATCCTCAGCGAGGAGAACTACTTCTTCAAGCTGAGCGAGTACGGCGACAAGCTCCTCGCCCACTACGAGGCGAACCCGGACTTCATCCAGCCCGAGTCGGCGCGCAACGAGGTCGTCAACTTCGTCCGCCAGGGCCTCCAGGACCTCTCCATCTCCCGCTCGACCTTCGACTGGGGCATCCCGATCCCGTGGGACGCGAAGCACGTGATCTACGTGTGGGTCGACGCGCTGCTCAACTACGCCACGGCCGTCGGCTACAACGAGAACCAGGAGAAGTTCGAGGCCACCTTCCCGGCCGACGTCCACCTGGTCGGCAAGGACATCCTCCGCTTCCACGCGGTGATCTGGCCGGCGATGCTGATGGCCCAGGGCCTGCCGCTGCCCGGCAAGGTCGCCGCGAACGGCTGGCTGATGGTCGGCGGCGAGAAGATGTCGAAGTCGAACCTGACCGGCATCAAGCCGCAGGACCTGACCTCGCACTTCGGCGTGGACGCGTACCGCTGGTACTTCCTGCGGGCGATCGCCTTCGGCCAGGACGGGTCGTTCTCCTGGGAGGACTTCTCCGCCCGCTACACCAGCGAGCTGGCCAACGACTACGGCAACCTGGCCTCCCGGGTCGCGGCCATGGTCGGCAAGTACTTCGGCGGCGAGCTGCCGGCCGCCACGGCCGACGGCGAGGCCGAACGGGCCGTCCACGACGGGCTGGCGAAGGCCGTCGCCGAGGCGGACCGCCGGATCGGTGACGAACTGGACTTCCAGGGCGGCATCCTGGCCGTCTTCGACTTCGTCAAGCAGGTCAACGGCTACCTCACGGAGCAGGAGCCGTGGAAGGTCGCCAAGGACGACTCGCCCGAGGGCAAGGCCCGCCTGGCCACGATCCTCTACACGGCGGCGGAGTCCCTGCGCGCGGTGGCCGTCCTGCTCCACCCGGTCATGCCGGACACCTCCCAGAAGCTCTGGGACTCCCTCGGCGCGGAGCCGTCCCTGGGCGCCCTGGCCGACCAGCGGATCCAGCACGCCGGCGAGTGGGGCCAGCTCCCGCCCGCCTCCACCGTCACCAAGGGCGCCATCCTCTTCCCCCGCCTGGAGGAGAAGCCCACCGCCTAGCTGTTCGTCGAGAAGGGCCGACTGGAGGACTCCCTCTGTCGGCCCTTCCGCGCGCAGGGGCAGCAAGATCAGTCTCGAACTCTTCCCTTGCTCAGTGTCCCGACGATCCAGGCGGCCCGCACCGGCAGCACGGCGCCGGAGAATGCGAGGCGCCCTCACGGCAAGGTCTCGACCACCCGGCTGACTCGCGCCCGCGACGTTCATAGCCCTGCGGCCTCGCAGCACATAGCGCTCACGACGGGTTTCACCACCCCTTCCGCACCTGGACTCTTACGAGCGTCGAGGAGAGGGAAGCCAGTGGCAGCTGGGGGGACGAGCGAGATGGTCGTGCAGCCGACGGGCCCTGACACCGTCAGTACGCAGGTACCGGCACCTGGCCAACGCATGACCGTACGCAACCGTCCCTGGGTGGTCACCGACGTACTCCGCTCGACCGCGGCGAGCGACGACCCGGCCCGTGCCGCCGAAGCCGCTCCCAGTCACCTGATCACACTGTCCTCACTGGAAAGCGACGGCCGGGACGAGGAACTGCGGGTGGTCTGGGAGCTGGAGCAGGCGACGGACGTCCACGACCAGTACGAGCTGCCCTCTCCCCATGACGGCTTCGACGAGCCGGGCCGCCTGGACGCCTTCCTGGACGCCGTGCGCTGGGGCGCCATCGCCTCCGCCGACAAGGCGGCCCTCCAGGCGCCGTTCAGCTCGGGCGTCGAGATCCAGGACTGCCAGCTGGACCCCGTGGTCCGCGCCCTGTCCATGCCCCGCACCAACCTGCTGATCGCGGACGACGTCGGTCTGGGCAAGACGGTCGAGGCCGGCCTGGTGATGCAGGAGCTGATGCTGCGCCACCGGGCCCGTTCCATGCTGATCGTGTGCCCCGCCGGCCTGACGCTCCAGTGGCGGGACGAGATGCGGGACAAGTTCGGTCCGGACTTCCGGATCGTGAACACCCGGATGTTGCGTGACCTGCGCCGGTCGGCCGGGCTGTACGCCAACCCGTGGACCCATCACCCCCACCTGATCGTCTCGATCGACTGGGTGAAGCATGAGCGTCCGATGCGGATGCTGCGTGAGCTGCTGCCGCCGGTGCCGGAGTACCCGCGGGCCTTCGACCTGCTGGTGGTGGACGAGGTGCACACGTGCGCGCGGGACGCGTGCAGTTGAGGAGTCACTTGCCCGACGCGTATGCCACAAAGTCCGCCCAGGTTTCCGGCGTCAGCGCGAGGCGCGGGCTGACCTCGCGGTACTTGGAGTCGCGGACGTGGATGGTGCCAGGGGTGGTGGCGACCTCGACACAGGACTCGCCGTCGGTGCCGCCGCTGTAGCTGCTCTTGAACCAAGCCAGTCCGGAGGCGTCCCCGGCTGACCTTGCGGATCATGTTTCTCCCAGCAGTTGCTCGATGAAGGCCAGCGACTCCCGCGATGAGAGAGCCTGCGCCCGGATGGTGCCATACCGCAGCTCAAGGATGCGCAGGTGCTTAGGATCTGTGATCGGCCGTCCGTTGAACGCACCGTCAGAGCGCCCCGCAGCTGTCCCGTCCGGGAACTTCAGCAACTCGATCCTGCCGTCCAGCCCTGGATGGGCGCGTCGGCGAGTTCGGGAAGGCGGTGGATTCACCGGCACCCAACCCCCCACGCTCCGGTCCCACCTGCGCTCCCTACGCACTACCCACCAGGGAGAAAGCACCCCACCAAACCCCACCCCTCCCTCCCGCCGGGCAAACTCACCCCCGCGAGTGAATATGCCCAACTCGGCTGGATTTCGGACCGGTTGCCTGCCTTACGCTCACCGCAGCAAGACCGCACGACCACGACACAACCCCAGACATGCGACGGCCCCCGCCGGGACGGCAATCCCAGTGCGAGGGCCTGACCACCGAGGAAGATCGGACCTTCCCGATGGACACCGAAAACCCTAGCGCGCCCTCGCGCGCCCAGTCCCGTATCGCGGGCAAAAACCACCCCCACGCGCGGCCTCAGTCCGGCGTCGTTCACGACAACGCCCGCCACACCGAGAACTTCACGGTGATCGGCAACCACCTCGCCCAGCACCCGGAGCTGTCCCTCCTCGCCATCGGGCTGGCGACGTACATCCAGTCGGTGCGTCAGGGCACCGCCGTCGACATCAAGACCCTCGCCGACCGCTTCCCCGAGGGCCCCACCCGTATCGCCGCCGCCCTGAACGAGCTCGAAGAACACGGCTACCTCCGCCGTACCCGCGAGCGCACCCCCACCGGCCGGATCGTCACCCGCACGGTCTCCTGCAACCGGCCGGGGCACCGGAACGCGCCCGCCGAAACCCCCGAGAGGCCCGCCCGGCGCACGACGGCCGCCACGGACAAGCCACCTCCACGCACTCCCCGCAAGCGCCTCCCCGCCGTACCGCAGCCCTCGAACACCTCCCCGGCCCTCCTCCAGACAGCCCTCGACATCCTCGCTGGCCTCCGCCGCCGCGACCCCCGTCTCCTCCTCTCCGCCACCGACGCCGAGCGCCTCGCCCCGGGCGTCGCCGCGTGGCTGGAGCGCGACATCGCCCCCACCGCCGTACGCCACGCCCTCACCGAGAACCTGCCGAACGAACCCCTGATCCGCCCGGCCGCCTTCCTGGCCCACCGCCTGGCCGCACAGCTTCCGCCCCCGCCCCCGTTCCGGCCGCCGGCCGCATCGGCCCCGCCCGTCCGTCACCCCCTCCGCAACTGCGACACCTGCGACCGCGGCTACCGGGGCCCCGACCCACTCAACTGCCAGGACTGCTGCCGACGCCGACAACCGACGCCTGCGGCGGCCTGACGGGTCGACCAGGACCCGGCGCCCACCGCAGATCGGCTCGTAGCTGCCTTCACCTCTTACCGACCCCCACCTCCACAGGAATCCGTATGGTCAACTCGCCCCACGAGGCGATGCACCGCATCTTCCAGCAGTATCCGGGCCTATTCGCCGGGGTCTCCGAGGCACTCGGCATCGATTTTCCCCCACCCACCTCGGTCACCGTGCTGCCCACCGACCTCACCGAGACCAGCCCGGTAGAGCGCCGCGTGGACACCCTCCTGCGGCTGGACACGGAGGACGACGAGCCGCTGCTCCTGGCGGTCGAGGCACAGGGCGGGAAGGACCTGGACAAGCCCGCCAGCTGGGCCTACTACGCCTCGTACCTGCTCACCAAGTACCGGCTGCAGCCGTTGCTGCTGGTCGTCTGCCAGGACCGCGCCACGGCGGAATGGGCCGCACGTGAGGTCACCTTCGGTCCCCGCCAATGGCCCCTGCTGACCCTGCGGCCGCTGGTGGCGGGACCGCACAACATGCCGGTGATCACCGACCCGGCAGAGGTCCGCAAGGATCTCGCCCTCGCCACGCTGTCCGCGATCACTCACGCCAGGCATCCGGACGTCGGGGTCATACTCAAGTCAATGACGACCGTTCTGCGGGACACACCGCAGAATGTCGCCGAGCCGATCATCGAACTCATCTCACAAGGCATGGGCAAGCACCCAGTCGCGCAACTGTGGAGGAAACTGGTGGCCGTGGACCTCTCCTTCTACAAGTCGTACATCTCTGAGGAAATCCGCGACGAGGGCCGAGCCGAAGGCCGAGCGGAGGGCCTCGCCCAGGGCGAGGCGCGCCGTGCCGCCGAGGACGTCCTGGACATCCTGGAAGTGCGCGGCATCGACGTCCCCGAGGCGGTCCGGGAACGCATCACCGGCTGTGGCGATCCCGAGATCCTGCGCCACTGGCACCGCCGGGCCGTCACGGCCCCGACGGCCGAAGGCATTTTCACTGACGAGTAGCCCCGGCCCATGGCGCAGAGGCCGACCCGGTACGCGGGCCGGCCTCGGGTACGGCGGTGAACGACGAGAGCCGGCGGGAGCGCAGGCGCGCGCTCCTGAGAGACGACCCGGCGGCTGCCGAGCGGGGCGCACGTCTTCTCACCGAGCGGGGAACAGAGGAACGCGACGACGCGGCGATCGAAGCCACACACACAGCGGTCTTCCTCGCCGCCGTACACGAGTACGTCGGTCAGGGACATGAGCTGAACCCCTGTCCCGAACATGGAGTTCCGCTACTCCGGCTGTACCACGAACACGGTCACCCCCCGCATCCGCACCCCCGTGCCACGCGGCTCCAAGTCTCCCGTCACCGCGACCTCCAGCCCGCGTCGGTGACGGTGTTGTGGTCAGCCCGCGCGTGCCTGGCCCCGCGCAGCGTCACCGCGTCGTACGCGGAGTTCCAGTTGCCGCTGTCGCCGTCGGTCGGGTCCCACTGCGGTAAGCAGTCCTTGGTGTCGGAGAACGTGGCGTTCGCGCTCAGCACGAGCGCACCGGCACCGACCCCGGCGGCCACGACGGCTGCGGAGACGGCGAGGGCGCGGCGCTTACGCAGAGACAGGTTGCCGTCACCTTCTGCCGGACCGGGCGGAAAGACGTGAATTTTTTGGGGGAGCGGCGGCCCCGTACCTGCATGCTCACAACACATCCGTATGGTTTCGCCATGGCAATCCCCGAGCTCATCCCGATCGCCTACGAGCCCCACGGCCGTACCGAGGCCATCGGTCACTACACCGGCGGGCAGTTCCTGGCGTCGGTCACCTACGCGTTCCCCGAGGGGTTCCGGCTCGACGAGGGCTGGGAGGAGCAGAAGCGGCTGTACTCGGTGCTGCATCTCTTCGACGCCGAGGGGCACTACCGCGACTCGCAGATCTGGTGCGCGGGCAGCTGGGCCGAGCAGCAGCTCGATCCGGACGGCGCCGGGTCGGTGCTGGCACAGGCCCGCGCGCACCTGGCGGGCATGCTGCGCAGCCTGCCGAGGCGGACGTACAAGGACATCGCGATACGCCCGTTCCAGCTCAGGGTGGACGGCGTGTTCTTCGGGCTGGTGGCGAAGGACGACGAGGACGGCGGGTGGGCCGAGCTCTACCCGGACCACCTTGGCTTCGGCGCGCCCTGGGACGGCCGGTACGACACCTGACCGGCATGGCAACGCCCAACTGCTGGTAAAGTCCGTCCACTTGCGCCAGGGCAGGGGAGCGAGCGGCGTGGGATGCGCGTGCGCCCCTTGCCGATGGAGCAGTCGGTGAATCCACAGGGGGGGCACTCATGCGCAGATGGGGTGCGGCCGCGTTCGTGGCCGCCGCTCTGGTCGGCGGCGTCCTGCTGCCGGCCGTCCCGGCCGCTGCCGTACACGGCGCCGTGCCCGGCGACTTCAACGGCGACGGCTACCGCGACGCGGTCCTGCCCGCGCCGGGTGCGAACGTGTCCGGCAAGGAGGGCGCGGGCGCGGTCGTCGTGCTGTACGGCTCCGCCTCCGGGCTGTCGACGAGCCACCGTAAGACCATCACCCAGAACACGGCGGGCGTGCCGGGCGTCAGCGAGGCCGGCGACGGCTTCGGGTCCGCCACCGCCACCGCCGACCTGAACCGGGACGGCTACGCCGACCTGGTGGTCGGAACGCCGTACGAGGACACCTCCAAGGGCACCGAATCCGGCGCGGTGACCGTGCTCTGGGGCAGCAGGAGCGGCCTGACGAGCGGCACGGACCTGCCGTCGCCGTACTCCTCCCCGTGGCACTACGGCGAGGACGTCGCCGCGCTCGGCCTCGGCGCCGGTTCGAAGACGCGGGTGGCCGCCGCCGGACGGGACGGGACCGTGACCTTCGGCGGACCGTTCAGCCGGACGGGCACGTTCGGCTCCGCCGTCCACAACGACGACACGGCGTCCCCCCTCTCCGTCGCGCTCGGCGATTTCAACGGCGACGGCGTGCCCGACCCGGCCTCGTCCACCGACCGGCTGAGCGGCCTGAGCGGCGGCGAGATCTACACGACCGCCGCCTACGGCGACGCGCTCAAGGGCAACGGCCTGATCACGGCCTCCGGCGACATCAACGGCGACGGATACGCCGACCTCGTGGCCGGCGACCCGGACGAGCCGGAAAAGGCGGGCGTGGACGGGGCGACGGGCGGCCGCGTCCTCGTCTGGTACGGCTCCGCCACGGGTGTCTCGCCGGCCACGACGCCCGAGCAGATCACACAGAACACGGCCGGCGTCCCCGGCACGAGCGAGAAGGACGACGCCTTCGGCGCGTCGCTGGCGGTGGCCGACCTCAACCGGGACGGCCTCGCGGACATCGTGATCGGATCGCCGTTCGAGAGCCTGGCCAGGAGCCGGGCGGGTCAGGTGACCGTGGTCCCCGGCCGCCGCAGCGGCGACTTCGGCACCGGCTCCTACTCCTTCTCCCAGGACACCGCGGGCGTCCCCGGTGCCTCCGAGACCGACGACTTCTTCGGTACGACGGTCTCGGTCGGGGACGTCGACAAGGACGGCAGGCCGGAGCTGTTCGTCGGAGCGGCGGGCGAGAACAACTCCACCGGTGCCGTCTGGGTCTTCCCCGGCGGCTCCACCCGGCCGACGGCCTCCGGCAGCCGGGTCGTCACCGCACCCGCGGTCGGCCTCACGCAGACATCGTTCCCCACCCTGCTGGGGGGCGACGGACTGCTCTCGGTGATCTGAATTCGCAGAGCGCGTCGAAGCGCCCGGGGCTTCGCACCTGAGCCTCGGACGCTCGCGTGACGGGGTGTCAGCCGTTGTTGGCGGGCGATGTGGTGGCGGTCGTACGTGAGGTAGACAGGCCGCCCTCGTAGCCCGCGTCCGTCCACTCGCTCTCCACGTGCACCTTGACGTGGACGTGGACGCACCGGCCCTGACATCGGAGAGAGCTGTGAATGCGCGGTGCACAGCCGAAAGGCTCGAAACCGACGCCGGTTTCGAGCCTCCCTGCAGCTGTGCTGGTTCTGCGCGCCTGATGGCCCTACTTCGGCTGCGGCTTGCGGATGGAGAGGTGCAGCTCGCGCAGGCGGGTCTCGTCCAGCTCGGTCGGTGCGCCCATCATCAGGTCCTGGGCGTTGCCGTTCAGCGGGAAGGCGATGGTCTCGCGGATGTTCGGCTCGTCGGCGAGGAGCATCACGATGCGGTCCACGCCCGGGGCGATGCCGCCGTGCGGCGGGGCGCCGAAGCGGAACGCGCGGAGCATGCCGGCGAACTCGCGCTCGACGGTCTCCTCGTCGTACCCCGCGATACCGAAGGCCTTGAGCATGATGTCGGGCTCGTGGTTCCGGATGGCGCCGGAGGACAGCTCGACGCCGTTGCAGACGATGTCGTACTGCCAGGCGAGGATGTCCAGCGGGTCCTGGGTCTCCAGGGCCTCCATGCCGCCCTGGGGCATGGAGAACGGGTTGTGCGAGAAGTCGATCTTCCCGGTGTCCTCGTCCTTCTCGAACATCGGGAAGTCCACGATCCAGCAGAACCGGAAGACGTTCTCCTCGAAGTGCCCGGCGCGACGCGCGGCCTCGACCCGCACCGCACCCATGATCTTGGAGACCTCGTCGAACTCGCCCGCGCCGAAGAAGACGGCGTGCCCGGCGGCCAGTTGGAGCCGCTTCGTGAGCTCGGCGACGTTTTCCTCGGTGAGGAACTTGGCGATCGGGCCGGTCAGCGAGCCGTCCTCGCCGACGCGCACCCACGCCAGACCCTTGGCGCCCTGCGCGACGGCGAAGTCGCCGAGCTGGTCGAAGAACTTCCGGGGCTGGTCCTGCACCGCCGGGACCGGCAGGGCGCGGACGTGCTTGCCGGCGAAGGCCTTGAACTCCGAGCCCTCGAAGATGTCCGTGATGTCGACGAGCTCCAGCTGGGCCCGCAGGTCCGGCTTGTCGGAGCCGTACTTCAGCATCGCCTCGCGGAACGGGATCCGCGGGAAGGGGGACGTGACGTGCCGGCCGCCGCCGAACTCCTCGAAGAGCTCGGTCATCAGCTGCTCGATCGGACGGAAGACGTCCTCCTGCTCGACGAAGCTCATCTCGACGTCGAGCTGGTAGAACTCGCCGGGCGAGCGGTCGGCGCGGGCGTCCTCGTCGCGGAAGCAGGGCGCGATCTGGAAGTAGCGGTCGAAGCCCGAGATCATCAGCAGCTGCTTGAACTGCTGCGGGGCCTGCGGCAGCGCGTAGAACTTGCCCGGGTTCAGCCGGGAGGGGACGACGAAGTCACGGGCGCCCTCGGGGGAGGTCGCGGTGAGGATCGGCGTGGCCATCTCGTTGAAGCCGAGGGCGACCATCTTGTGGCGGATGGCCGAGATCACGGCCGTACGCAGCATGATGTTGCGGTGCATGCGCTCGCGGCGCAGGTCCAGGAAGCGGTACTCCAGACGCCGCTCCTCGTTGACCCCGTCCTCGGTGTTGATCGTGAACGGCAGCGGGGCGGCCGCGCCGAGCAGCTCCACCTCGCCGACCTCGACCTCGACCTCGCCGGTGGGCAGGTCGGCGTTGATGTTCTCGGTTCCACGTGAAACAACGCGGCCGTCGACACGGACCGTGGACTCCTTGGACAGCTTGTCCAGGGCCTCGTACGCCGGAGTGCCGGGGCGTGCGACGAGCTGCGTGATGCCGTAGTGGTCGCGCAGATCGATGAAGAGGATGCCGCCCAGGTCGCGCCGATTGTGCAGCCAGCCGCTCAGCCGGACGTCGGTGCCGACGTCAGAGGCGCGGAGCTGGCCGCAGGTGTGGGACCTGTACCGATGCATCGTCGTTCATCGTCCTTCGAGAGAGGGGGTGACGGCCGGGTCTGCCGTCCCGGCGAGAACGGGCACGGGGCCCGGACCCATCAAGGGTACCGGGCACCCAAAGATCGCCTCCCCACCATTAATCCCACCGTAAACGGTGGCAGTCTTCGATCTCACCTTCTTAAAGTGGGGCAATGCGAACTGGCGCGCCCTTGCCCGCCGTGGAGGACGTGCTCGCCGCCCTCGCGACCGGGCTGTGGCACTGGGACACCGCCACCGGCCTGGTCACCACCGACGCGGAGGCGGCCCGGCTGATCGGGCTGCCCGCCGAACCGTCCGTCCTGTCGGAGGCAGTGGTCCGGTCCCGTTTCCACCCGGTGGACTGGAACGAGAACACCAGCATCACCCGGCTGGCCGCGGCCGAGGGCACCCTCGGGGAGGTCCGGCTGCGGGTCATGGACGAGCGGGGCCGGCTGATCCGAACCGTGCGCAGCCGGTTCCGGCCGGTGTACGACTCCAAGGAGCGCGTGTACCGGGTGACGGGCACCATCCAGGAGGTCTCGGAGCCGTCCCCCGGCACCGCGGCCCGGCACCCGGTCACCGGGGACTGGCGGCGCTCCCGTGAGGCGTTCCTGCTGGACGCGGGCCGGGCCCTGGCCGAGGCACGGTCCACCGAGGAGGTGCTGCAGGTCGCCGCGGGCCTGTCCATGCCCGGGTTCTCCCCGGACGGACTGGTGGTCTACGGGGTCAAGGGCGACCGGCTGGTGATGATCGGCCACCACGGCCAGGACATCGACGAGGACAGCCCGTTCAGCAGCATGCCGCTGGACACGGACTACCCGGCTGCCGAGGTGGCACGGACCGGCCGGGCGGTCTACCTCTCCTCCGCCGAGCAGTACCGGTCCCGCTACCCGGTGACCTGGCCGCTCGCCGAGCGCTTCGGCCGCCGGTCCTGGGCCTTCCTGCCCCTGACGGTGGCCGGGCGGACCATGGGCGCCTGGATGGCCGGCTTCACCTACCCGGTGTCCTTCACCCCCGACGAGCGCTCCGTGCTCACCACGGTGGCCCGGATGCTGGCGCAGGCCCTGTCCCGGGCCGGGATCGCCGACTCGGAGCGGGAGCTCACGGACGGCCTCCAGCGCTCCATGCTGCCGCTGCTGGGCCCCGGGATACCCGGTCTGGACACGGCAGCCCGCTACATACCCACCGGCGGCGGACTCCAGGTGGGCGGCGACTGGTACGACATGATCCCGCTGCCGTCCGGCCGGTACGCCCTGGTCATCGGCGACGTCCAGGGGCACGACGTACGGGCCGCGGGTCTGATGGGCCAGCTCCGGATCGCGCTCCGGGCCTATGCCTCGGAGGGCCACCGCCCGGACGCGGTGCTCTCCCGTGCCTCCCGTTTCCTGCACGGGATCACCTACGACGAGGACGAGGCCGACCTGCGCTTCGCGACCTGCCTCTACATCGAGGCGGATCCGGCGACCGGGGTGCTGGAGATCGCCCGTGCGGGGCATCTGGACCCGACGATCCGGATGGCCGACGGCACCGTGCTGCGGCGGCCCACGGCGGGCGGCCTGCCGCTCGGCATCGACCCGGACGCCGACTATCCGACGACGCGGTTCGCCCTGGAACCCGGCGAGACCATGATGCTGTGCACCGACGGCCTGATCGAGACCGGCGGCCACGACATGGAGAGCGGCTGGCAGCGGGTCCGGACCATCATGGAGGAGCACGACGACGGCGACCTGGAGAAGCTGGCCGACGGGCTGGTCCAGGCCGTGCACGGCCCTTCCTCCCCGCACGCCGCCCGGCCACCGGCCGACCGCCGCGAGGACGACATCGCGGTCCTGCTGCTGTCCCGGCCGGGCAGCGTCCGGGACAGCGACGAGCACCTCGCGGTACGGCCGCGGATCCGCCGCACGCTGCTGTCGGTGGCCCAGGACGAGCCCGAGCGGATCGCCGAGGCCCGCCAGCACGTGCGCGAACTGCTGCACGACTGGGGCTCGCCCGACCAGGTCGACTCCGCGGTCCTGCTGGTCTCCGAGATGCTCACGAACGTCCTCGTCCACACCGACGCGGACGCGCTGCTGCTCGCCGAGGTCTCCGGCCACGCCCCCGGGCGCCGGCTGCGGGTCGAGGTCACGGACGCCGGCGACGACCTGCCGCACAAGCGCCGCCCCGGTGAGCTGGCCTCCTCCGGCCGCGGTCTGGTCCTGATCGAGATCCTGGCGGACGCCTGGGGCGTCGAACCGCGCGGGCAGGGCAAGAGCATCTGGTTCGAGCTGAACGAGGCCGACGGAGACTAGCCGACGGGGTCGGCGTGCGGGCTCAGCCGGCCGGGTCGGCCGGTGGGGGCCCGTCGGCGGCGTAGCGGGCGCGCAGTTCGTGGACGACCCCGAAGGCGGCGGCGGTGAGCGGTACGGCCAGCAGCATGCCCAGGATCCCGGCGACCGAGGCCCCGGCCGTGATGGCCAGCATGACCACCGCCGGATGCATCTGCACGGTCCGGCTCTGGATCACGGGCTGCAGCACGTGCCCCTCCAGCACCTGCACGGCGAGCACGACGCCCAGCGTCCACAGCGCGATCACCAGACCGCGGTCGGCGAGCGCGACCAGGACGGCGACGGCACCGGAGAGGAAGGCGCCGAGGTAGGGGATGTAGGCGCCGACCAGGACGAGGGCGCCGAGTCCGACGGCTCCCGGTACGCGCAGGATCAGCAGGCCCACGGTGATGCAGAAGGCGTCGATGAAGGCGATCACGGTGGTGCCGCGCATGAAGCCCTCGATGCCCTCGAAGGCACGGCGGGCGATGGCCTCGGCCAGGTCGGCGCCGGAGCCGGGCACGGCGGCCCGGATGGTGGGGACGACCCGGTCCGAGTCGCGCAGGAAGAAGAAGACGAGCAGCAGCGCGAGGACGGCCATGGCGATGCCCTCGCCCACGACGCTCACGCCGCTGATGACGTTGGAGGCGGCGGTCCCGCCGAACTTGCCGAGCAGCTTGCGGGCGTTGCCGGCCAGATCGCCGAGCGAGGTCCCGGCCGCCCCGAAGTGCCGGGCGAGCGACTTCGCGGCCTCCTTGAGCGAGGCGACGATCTGGTCGCCGGTGTCGGCGAGGGCCGCGACGACGATGTAGACGGCACCGCCGGCGACGGCGACGACGGCGACGCAGGTGAGACCGGCGGCGAAGGAGCGGTGGACACCGACCCGTACGAGCCGTCGGTAGAGGGGGCCGAGCAGGGCGGTGCCCAGCAGGGCGAGCAGCACCGGGATCACCGCGGTGCGGAACTGCGAGCAGAGCTGGATGCCCACGTATGCGACGCCGGCGGCCAGCAGCAGGACCGCGCACCACGCGGCGCATCGGCGTACGGGCTCGGGCAACAGCTGCACGGGTCCAGCGGACCACGCGAGCCCGACGCATGCCCCACCGTGCACCTCCTGCCGAGTGAACCACCACCCGACTCGGCCGACCACGAAGCGAGGCCGAGAGGCAGGGAGAAGGCAGGGAGAAGGAGGGAGGAGGCCCGGCGCGCAAGGCGGCGGGCCTCCTGGGGGCGAGGTGGGGTTATGCCTGCGGGCCGGTGCCCGTCATGCCGTGGACGGCCGGGATCGTGCCCAGGCGGCCCTTCTGGAAGTCCTCGAAGGCCTGTTGGAGCTCCTCGCGGGTGTTCATCACGAAGGGACCGTAGTGGGCCATCGGCTCGCGGATCGGCTGCCCGCCCAGCAGCACGACCTCCAGGTCCGGCGTGTGCGAGTCCTGCTTCTCGTCCGCGCGGACGGTCAGCGAACCACCGGCGCCGAAGACGGCGGTCTGGCCCAGGCGGATGGGGCGGCGGTCGGCGCCGACGGAGCCCTTTCCGGCAAGGACGTACGCGAGGGCGTTGAAGTCCTCCCGCCAGGGCAGCGTGACCTCCGCACCCGGCGCCACCGTCGCGTGGATCATCGTGATCGGCGTGTGCGTGATGCCAGGGCCCGCGTGCCCGTCCAGCTCGCCGGCGATGACCCGCAGCAGCGCGCCGCCGTCCGGGGTGGTGAGCAGCTGGACCGTGCCGCCGCGGATGTCCTGGTAGCGCGGCGCCATCATCTTGTCCTTGGCCGGCAGGTTCACCCACAGCTGGAGCCCGTGGAAGAGGCCGCCCGACATGACCAGGGACTCCGGCGGAGCCTCGATGTGGAGGAGACCCGAGCCGGCCGTCATCCACTGGGTGTCGCCGTTGGTGATGGTGCCGCCGCCGCCCTGCGAGTCCTGGTGGTCGAAGATCCCGTCGATGATGTAGGTGACGGTCTCGAAGCCGCGGTGCGGGTGCCAGGGGGTCCCCTTGGGCTCGCCCGGCGCGTACTCCACCTCCCCCATCTGGTCCATCATGATGAACGGGTCGAGATGGCGGTAGTTGATCCCCGCGAACGCCCGGCGCACCGGGAAGCCCTCGCCCTCGAAACCGCTCGGCGCAGTCGTGACGGTGAGCACGGGACGGGCCACGGCGTCGGCCGGGGCGGCCACCCTGGGCAGGGTCAACGGGTTCTCGACAGTCACTGCAGGCATGTCGGCTCCTCCTTGTGCGCCCAGTTTAGTTGAGCGTTGAACTTTCTGCCACCCCCAACGAGAAAAGCCCGGAGGGCATTCCCTCCGGGCCATCGCCCCGACTTCGCCATGGGCACATCAGGGGAGCACGGCACGGCCCCGAGCCTCCCACAGCTCCGGGAAGAACCGCTGCCCGCTTCGGGACCGCAGATAGGCGGCCCCCGAGCTGCCCGCCGTGCCCCGGGCGCCGCCGATCTGCCGCTCCACGACCAGGACGTGCCGGGCCCGCCAGAGTGCCCACCCCTCGTCGTGGCCGAGCAGCGCGTCGGCCAGGTCGCCGAGCGGCCCCTCCCCGCGCAGGGCCGCGGCCCGGTCTCCGGCCGCGAGACCTGCCAGGAGCCCGAGGAAGCCGTCCCACAGGGTCGGCTCCAGCAGCCGCCGGTCCAGCCGGGCCCGCTCGGCGTCGGTCAGCCAGCGCATCGCCCGGGTCCGGTCCCGGCGCGCCGAGAGCGCCTCGATCTCGTGGAACTGGGCGGACTGCACGCCGCTGGCCGAGCCCAGCGCGCCGCGGAACGCCTGGAAGTCGGGCGGCGCCATCGTGTCCAGCAGCTCCAGCGCCGACAGCAGCACCCGCTCGATCTCACGGCATCGGCGCAGCCGCCGCACCGCCACCGCGCCGTCCCCGGCGAGCATCCGGTCC
The DNA here is from genome assembly GCF_040680735.1 of Streptomyces sp. NPDC051987. Classification (NCBI taxonomy): domain Bacteria; kingdom Bacillati; phylum Actinomycetota; class Actinomycetes; order Kitasatosporales; family Streptomycetaceae; genus Streptomyces; species Streptomyces sp. NPDC051987. The sequence continues at coordinate 151,103 of NZ_JBFAXI010000005.1, forward strand.
CGGGCGTCCGTCAGCTCGGTCAGCAGCTGCTTGAACCACAGCTCGTGCACCTGGTGGACGGTGATGAACAGATGCTCGTCGTGCGCCGCCGCGGCCCGCGGCACCTGCTGACCGAGCAGCTGCGGCAGCCGCAGGTAGGCGCCATAGGTGAGGGCCGCCGTCGTGGTGGTCGTGGTGGTGGAGGAGGTGGAGGTGGTCGGGTTCACGGTGTCTCCTGTTCCACGGGCTCCGTCGCCGCCGGGTCCGCGTCGCCGTCGCCGAGGCCGTGGGCGGCGAAGTGCTCGCGCGTGCCCGGCAGGTCGAAGACGCCCACGGCGGCGCAGAGGCGCAGCGTCGAGCGGGCGGTGTCGTTCAGGCGGCGGGGGTCGGGGCCGGGGGCGCAGCAGTCGTCGGCGACCTGACGGGCGGTGTCCGCGTCGAGACCGGCCAGCCGGAGCGAGCTGCGCACCGGGGCGAGGTCCCAGGTCAGCGCGGTACGGATCAGTTCGGGCAGGGCGTGGGCGGCCTTGACCCGGTCGGTGGCGGACAGGTGGGTCCACAGTTCCCGGAAGAGCGCGGAGAAGAAGCGGTGGTGCCGGCCCTCGTCCCGGGCGTGGTCGCGCAGCAGGTCGCGCACCACGCCGACGACGGCGGGGTCGCCCGGCACCTCGTTGAGGACGGCCGTGATCAGCGTCTCGAAGACGACCGCCTGGAGGAGTGCGGCGAGGGCGGGCGCGTCGGGGAGCGCGCGGCGCGCCGAGGCCCGTAACCGGTCGACGAAGCCGCCGTAGTCCTCGTCCGGGACGGGGATGCCGGTCGCGGCGGCGATCTGGTCGGCCAGGTCGAGGCTGTAGAGGGCGTGGTATCCCTCGTCGCAGTAGACCTTGAAGGCGTCCGGGCGCAGCGCGGCGGGCAGGTCGAGCCCGGTCCTGGCGTTCGCCACGGCCTCGGCGGCCGTGTTGACGACCCGGGTCTCCAGGTGGGTCGTCGAGAGCAGGAACTGGTAGAGGTGGCGCACGGTCAGTTCGCGCAGCCGCTCGGGAGGCAGCCGCCGTACCGCCTCGTGGCCGGCGTAGGGCACGAGCGCGGCCGGGAAGAAGACCTTGCCGCGCTCGGTGTCCTCGTGGAACATCCGGCGCACCCCGGTGCGGACGCCCGCCTGCTCATACCAGCGGTCGAGCGGGCCCGGCGGGTGCGGCCGCGGGGTGTGGTGCGTCGACATGGGGTGCTCCCTTCGTGGTGAGCAGCCGGCCCAGCCGGGTCAGGGCCTCCTCCACGAGGGCCGCGTCGAGCGAGTGGCACACGCGGAACCAGCCGGGGCGCGGGGCGTGGAAGGCTTCGCCGGGCAGGATGCTGACGTGGGTGCGGTCGAGGATCTCCTGCCACAGCCGGCGTTCCCCGGTGAAGCCGGGGCAGGGCAGCCAGGCCGCGAGGTCGGCCCAGAGAGAGCAGCCTGCCTGGGCGGGGGCGCAGGGGATGCCGAAGGCGTCCAGCAGGGCGGTGGCGCGGGCGTGCGAGGCGCCGAGCCGGCGGCGGTTCTCGGCGTGGAAGTGGCGGACCCGGGCGGGGTCGGCGAGGAGGTCGGTCAGGTGGGCCTGGGTGTGGGTGGAGACGGGGGCGAAATAGGCGAGGGCGCGGGCGGCGGCCCGGGTGTCGGGGTCGGTGGTGTGCAGCACGCCGGCCTTGAAACCGGGCAGCCCGAAGTCCTTGGCGAAGCCCCACACGGTGTGGATGCGGGCGGGGTCGGCGGCGACCGTGCGCAGGCTGGTGAAGGGCAGCGGTCCGAACACGGAGCCGGCGTAGATCTCGTCCGCCACGATGTCCACGCCGTGGTGGGCCGCCGCTTCGGCCAGGTCCCTGAGGTCGGCGGGCGCATGGACCTGTCCGGTCGGGTTGGCCGGGGAAGCCAGTGCCACGGCCCGTACGTCCACGCCGTCCCGCCGGGCCTCGGTCAGCGTCCGGTCCACGGCCGGTACGGAGAGTGAGTGGCCGTCCCGCGCGTCCGGCGGGGCCGGCAGCAGCCGGGCGCCGGAGCGGCCCGCGAGGTCGGTGTCGAAGGCGCCGTAGCAGGGCGTGGGGATGACGATCGCCTGGCCCGGGTCGCACAGGGCGGTGGCGGCGACGTCGAGCGCGGCTGTCGCCCCGGCCACCAGGACGAGGTCCTCGGGGTCGACCGGCCCGCCGCCGAGGTCGGCCAGGTGGCGTGCGATGTGGGCGCGCAGCTCCGGGGTGCCGTACAGGGGTGCGTAACGGGTGTCGCGGGCCGTCAGGGGGCGGGGTGGTGTCCCCTCGTGCAGGTCCTGGACGAGGCGGTTCTCGGCGGTGCCGAGGTTGAGCCAGCCGTCGGGCCGCAGCCGCGGGTGGTACGGCAGTGCCTCCGCCCGGAAGTGCGCCTGGGCGATGGCCGGTGAACCGGCCACCAGGCGGGCGGCCTGCCGGGAGGTGCGGGGGGCCGGGGTCACCGGTCGGCCCCGGCGGTCTCGGCGGTCTCGGCGGTCTCGGCGGTCCCGGCGGTCCCGGTCCGGTCGCTGAGCAGTCCCGGGCGTACCCCGAGGCCCATCGACGCGTCGATCACCGCGCCGTGCAGGAGCCCGGCGCCGGGGCCGGTCAGCCACCACACGAGTTCCGCGACCTCCTCGGGGTGGATCAGCCGGCCGCGCGGCAGGGCGGATTCGAGGGCCGAGCGGCGTGCCGGGGAGAGGCCGGCCAGGGTGCTCGCCTCGAACATGGGGGTCTCGACGGCTCCGGGGCAGACCGCGACCACGTCGATGCGGTCGTGGACCAGTTCGGCGGCCAGGTGGCGGGTGAGGTAGGCGAGGGCGGCCTTGCTCATGCCGTCCGCGATCCGGAAGCCGGGGAACTGCGCCACGCCCCCGCCGACGCTGGCCACGTTGACGATCGTGCCGCCGCCGCGGGCCCGCATGCCCGGCAGCAGCTGCTCACTGAGCCAGAGCGGTCCGATGGCGTTGATCTGCAGAAACGCCGCGTCCTGGGTGTGGCCGGGCCCGGGGACGTAGGTCTCGACGGTCTTCGAGCCGACCGCCGCGTTGTTGACGAGGACGTCGACCGGTCCGGGCAGTTCCGCGACCAGCCGCTCGTGGTCGGGCCACTCGCCCTGGCGGAACTCGAAGGCCCGCGCCGGGTGCCGGCAGGTGTCGGCCAGTTCCGCGACCAGCCGGGCCGCGCGTTCGCGTCCGGAGTGGTAGGTGAACCAGACGTGGTCGCCGCCGCGTGCGAACCGCTGCACGCAGGCCCGTCCGATCCCCGCCGAGCCGCCCGTGATCAGGACGTTCCGTGCCACCGCCATGCGTGCCCCGCCGATCTGCCGTGTCCGCTGCCTGCCGGAAGGGCACGTTTCCAGCCGTGGGGGGCACGCGCCCGCGGCGGGCCGGGGCGGGGCGGCATGTCGTCGGGTCGGGCCCCGCACTGTGGCGACTGGCGTCAGCCGTCCGCGGAGCGGGGGCGGCTAGCCGTACATCCGCCGCATCGCGAAGTCCACCATCTGCTCGACCGCCTTCGCGTCGAACACCATCCGGTGCTCGCCCTCCATGTCCAGGACGAAGCCGTAGCCGGTCGGGAGGAGGTCGATCACCTCCGCGCCGGTGATGACGAAGTACTTGGACTCCTTGCCCGCGTACCGGCGCAGCTCCTTCAGGGAGGTGAACATCGGGATCACCGGCTGCTGGGTGTTGTGCAGGGCCAGGAATCCGGGGTTGTCGCCGCGCGGGCAGTAGACCTTGGACGTGGCGAAGACCTGCTGGAAGTCCTCGGCCGTCACCTGTCCGGTGGTGAAGGCGCGCACCGCGTCGGCGAGCGAGGGCGGGGACGGCTCGGGGTAGAGCGGCGGCTGCTGGCCGTACCCGCCGAGACCGCCAGCCATCTGCTGCTGCGGCGAGGCGTACTGCTGCTGTTGAGCGGCCCCACCGTCCATGGGCTGGCCGTATCCATACATGCGCGCAAGCCTACCGAGACACGCGGGGTCCGCGAGAAGGTAGACCCTTCTCACACTTCACGGGAGGGGGTTGCGTCTTATTACCGACGGGTAGCATCATCGGAGCTACTCGTTGGTATGTGAAAGCTTGCGCGAGGATTCAGTGCCTCGCCGATCCGGATACGGAGCCGTCACCATGGGGCACTACAAGTCCAACCTCCGCGACATCGAATTCAACCTGTTCGAAGTGCTCGGGCGCGACAAGCTGTACGGCACCGGCCCGTTCGCCGAGATGGACACCGACACCGCGAAGAGCGTCCTGGAGGAGCTGACCCGGCTCGCCGAGAACGAGCTGGCGGAGTCCTTCGCCGACGCCGACCGCAACCCCCCGGTCTTCGACCCGGAGACCAACACCGCCCCGGTCCCGGCGTCCTTCAAGAAGAGCTACAAGGCCTTCATGGACTCCGAGTACTGGCGTCTCGGCCTGCCCGAGGAGATCGGCGGCACCACCGCTCCCCCGTCGCTGATCTGGTCGTACGCGGAGCTGGTGCTCGGCGCCAACCCGGCCGTGTGGATGTACTCCTCCGGCCCGGCGTTCGCCCGCATCCTCTTCGAGGAGGGCACCGAGGAGCAGAAGAAGTGGGCGCAGCTCGCCGTGGACCGGACCTGGGGTTCGACCATGGTGCTCACCGAGCCCGACGCCGGTTCGGACGTCGGCGCCGGCCGCACCAAGGCGGTCCAGCAGGAGGACGGCTCCTGGCACATCGAGGGCGTGAAGCGCTTCATCACCTCGGGTGAACACGACATGGAGGAGAACATCCTCCACTACGTGCTGGCCCGCCCCGAGGGTGCCGGCCCCGGCACCAAGGGCCTGTCGCTCTTCCTCGTCCCGAAGTACCTCTTCGACTTCGAGACCGGCGAGCTGGGCGAGCGCAACGGCGTCTACGCCACGAACGTCGAGCACAAGATGGGCCTGAAGGCCTCCAACACCTGCGAGATGACCTTCGGCGACCGGCACCCGGCCAAGGGCTGGCTGATCGGGGACAAGCACGACGGCATCCGCCAGATGTTCCGGATCATCGAGTTCGCCCGCATGATGGTCGGCACGAAGGCCATCTCGACGCTGTCCACCGGCTACCTCAACGCGCTGGAGTACGCCAAGGAGCGCGTCCAGGGTCCGGACCTGGCGAACTTCATGGACAAGACCGCGCCCAAGGTCACCATCACCCACCACCCCGACGTCCGCCGCTCGCTGATCACGCAGAAGGCGTACGCCGAGGGCATGCGCGCCCTCGTCCTCTACACCGCCTCCATCCAGGACGCCATCGCCGTCAAGGAGGCGAACGGCGAGGACGCGGCGGCCGAGCACGCGCTCAACGACCTGCTCCTGCCGATCGTCAAGGGCTACGGCTCCGAGAAGGGCTACGAGCAGCTCGCCCAGTCGCTGCAGACCTTCGGCGGCTCCGGCTTCCTGCAGGAGTACCCGATCGAGCAGTACATCCGGGACGCCAAGATCGACACCCTGTACGAGGGCACCACCGCCATCCAGGGCCAGGACTTCTTCTTCCGGAAGATCGTCCGCAACCAGGGCGCGGCGCTGAACTCGCTCGCCGAGGACATCAAGAAGTTCCTGGCGCTGGGCACCGGCGGCGAGGAGCTGGCCGGCGCCCGCGAGCACCTGGCGAAGGCGGCCGTCGAGCTGGAGGCGATCGTCGGCCTGATGCTGACCGACCTCGCGGCCACCGAGCAGGACGTCAAGAACATCTACAAGGTGGGTCTGAACACCACCCGCCTGCTGCTCGCCTCCGGTGACGTGATCGTCGGCTACCTGCTGCTCAAGGGTGCCGCGATCGCCGCCGAGAAGCTGGAGACGGCGTCCTCCAAGGACAAGGCGTTCTACACGGGCAAGATCGCGGCGGCGAAGTTCTTCGCGGCCAACGTGCTGCCGGGCGTCACCCTGGCCCGCAAGGTCGCGGCCGGGGTCGACCTCGACCTGATGGAGCTGGACGAGGCGGCCTTCTGACACCCCGGCCGGCCTGAGTAGCCTCCACGGTGGTCCGCTCCTCTCGGGAGCGGGCCACCGCACGTCGTTAAGGTGAATAACATGAGCGAACCCTCCCGCTTCGAGCGCGGCCACACCGACGACCTGATGTCCTTCCTCGCGGCCGCTCCCACGCCGTACCACGCCGTCGCGAACGCCGCCGCCCGCCTGGAGAAGGCCGGTTTCCAGCAGGTCGCCGAGACGGACGCCTGGGACGGCACGGCAGGCGGCAAGTACGTGCTGCGCGGCGGCGCGATCATCGCCTGGTACGTACCGGAGGGCGCCGCGCCGCACACGCCGTTCCGGATCGTCGGTGCCCACACCGACTCCCCGAACCTGCGGGTCAAGCCCCGCCCGGACTCCGGGGCGCACGGCTTCCGCCAGGTCGCCGTGGAGATCTACGGCGGGCCGCTCATGAACTCCTGGCTCGACCGGGACCTGGGCCTGGCCGGCCGGCTCAGCCTGCGCGACGGCTCCACCCGCCTGGTCGACGTGGACCGGCCACTGCTGCGGGTGCCGCAGCTCGCCATCCACCTGGACCGTTCGGTCGGCAGCGAGGGGCTCAAGCTCGACCAGCAGCGCCACCTCCAGCCCGTCTGGGGCCTCGGCGACGACGTCCGCGACGGCGACCTGATCGCCTTCCTGGAGCAGGAGTCGGGCCTGCCGGCCGGCTCGGTGACCGGCTGGGACCTGATGACCTACGCCGTGGAACCGCCCGCGTACCTGGGCCGCGACCAGGAACTGCTGGCCGGCCCCCGGATGGACAACCTGCTCTCCGTGCACGCCGGCACGGCGGCCCTCGCGGCCGTGGCCACGGCCGGCGCGGACCTGCCCTGCGTCCCCGTCCTCGCCGCCTTCGACCACGAGGAGACCGGCTCCCAGTCCGACACCGGCGCGGACGGCCCGCTGCTCGGCAGCGTCCTGGAGCGCTCGGTGCTGGCGCGCGGCGGATCGTACGAGGACCGGGCGAGAGCCCTGGCGGCCACCGTCTGCCTCTCCTCCGACATGGGCCACGCCGTCCACCCCAACTACGCGGAGCGGCACGACCCGACCCACCACCCGCGCGCGAACGGCGGACCGATCCTGAAGGTCAACGTCAACAACCGCTACGCCACGGACGGTTCGGGCCGGGCGGTGTTCGCCGCCGCCTGCGACAAGGCCGGGGTGCCCTTCCAGACCTTCGTCTCCAACAACTCCATGCCCTGCGGCACCACGATCGGCCCGATCACCGCGGCCCGCCACGGCATCCGGACCGTCGACATCGGCGCGGCCATCCTCTCCATGCACAGCGCCCGCGAACTGTGCGGCGCCGACGACCCGTTCCTGCTGGCGAACGCGCTGGTGGCGTTCCTGGAAGGGTAGTTGCCCGGGGCCGCCGCACATGCCCCGCCCTTCTCCGGGTACCCGGTGGGAACCGGAACGACCGGACCTGAAGGGGAGGCAACGCTCATGGGGCTCGGCGGGTGCATCATTCTCATCGCCGTAGGGGCCATCCTCGCGTTCGCGACCGACTGGCACATGCAGGGCGTCAACCTCGATGTCGTGGGCCTGATCCTGATGGCCGTCGGGATCATCGGTGTCGCCACGTTCAGCAGCATCGCCCGCCGCCGGCGGGTCATGGTGCCGCCCACGGCGGTCGTCGAGGAGGACCGGCGCCGTCACGACGGCTACACCGACGGGTATGGCATGTAACGGACACACCAGCCCGCACAGGGCATCACCGGCAACCGTGAGCAACCCGTTACCGGATTCAACTACCCCAGTTGTAGGGTTTTCGTGAAGACTGACGATCGACACGGGTCCGGAATATCGTCATCCGGGCCCACCGCGGCTTTCACGAACGGGGGTACGAGACGTGCGCCGTCACGCCCCGCGCCGTGCCCACGCCGCCCCCGAAGATCCCGACGGCAGGCCCAGACTCGCGGTCCTCATCCCTGCCCACAACGAGCAGGAACGTATCTCCTCCGCGATCGACGGCCTCTGGCAGCAGACCCGGCAGCCCGACCTGATCGTCGTCGTCGCCGACAACTGCACCGACGACACGGCCGCCGTCGCCACCGCCCACGGCGCGCACGTCTTCCACACCGAGGGCAACACCCACAAGAAGGCCGGCGCTCTCAACCAGGCCATCGCCTGGGTGCTGCCGCACATGGACGACCGTGACCTGCTGCTCGTGCAGGACGCCGACACCGTCCTGAACCCCTGGTTCGTGGAGACCGCGCTCGGCACCTTCAACCGCAAGGTCGGCGCCGTCGGCGGAGTCTTCTACGGCGAGGACGGCGGCGGCTTCCTCGGCCTCCTCCAGCGCATGGAGTTCCACCGCTACGCCTGGGAACTGGAGCGCACCGGCGGCAAGGCCCAGGTCCTCACCGGCACCGGCACGATGTTCCGCGCCCGCGTGCTGCGCGAGGTCCGCGCCGCCCGCCGGTCCGGTGAACTCGGCGGCGGGACCGGCTACTACAGCCTCGCCTCGCTCACCGAGGACGACGAGATGACCAAGGCGGTCAAGACCCTCGGCTACCGGGCCATGTCCCCGGCCGGCTGCGCGGTCACCACCGAGGTCATGCCGACCCTCCCCAAGCTCTGGCACCAGCGGCTGCGCTGGCAGCGCGGCGCCCTGGAGAACCTGCGCGACTACGGCTGGACCCGGGTCACCGCCCGCTACTTCGCCCAGCAGTTCCTGATGGGCTTCGGCGCGCTCTCCTTCCTGATCTACCTCACCTACATGGCCGCGTTCACCTCGCTGTACGGCTGGCCGGGCCTGTCGCCGTTCTGGACGGCGATCGGCCTGATCTTCGTGGTCGAGAAGACCGTCTCGGTACGGCGGGCGGGACCGAAGGCCGTCCTGGTCGCCGCGCTGATGGTCCCGGAGATGCTCTACGACCTCTTCCAGCACGCCGTCTACTTCACCTCACTGTGGGGGCTGGTGCGCCGCAGCGAGGAGAAGTGGGTGGCGACGTGAGATCCCCTCAACCCTCCTAGGAGAAAAGCGATGTACGGCAGAGTGATCGGCGCGGGCACGGTGGGTGCGGGCGGGGCGACCCTGGCCGCCACCGGGCTGTGGATCAACAGCATGGCGATGGTGGTCGCCGCCACGACGTTGGTGGCGGCCGGGGTCGCGCTGTTCAAGCTGGTTCCCCGGCGGCGGTAGCCGGTCCGGTCAGCAGAGGCTGCGGGGGCGTGGGGCTGGTCGCCCCACGCCCCCGCAGCCGCACACGGCGGGGCCCCGCGCCCCCTCACGCCGGCTGCTGCTGGTCCATTCCGGCGAGGACCAGCGGCAGCCGGTCGGCCCCACCCTCGGTGATCCGCACCGGCACCCCCCAGTCCTGCTGGTGCACATGGCAGGCCGGGTACTCGTTGGCCTCGTCGTCGTCACAGCTCGCGGCCATCGCCGAGACGTGCAGGACGCCCTCCTCGACGGCCGGGTTCAGCTCCAGCTCCCTCGCCAGGTCGGTGTCCGCGCCCTCACCCTTGAGGAGCAGCTCCGGCGGGGTCGAGGAGACGAGCAGGCGGGTCGACGGGCCGTACCGGGTGTCCAGTTTCTGGCCCGCCGGCGCCTGGAAGATCACGTCGAGGCGGAGGCGGCCGGGGGCCACCTCGGTCGCCGCGCGCCGGGTGCGGTGGGCGACCGACTCCACCCGGACCGCCTCCTCGGGCAGCCGCAGCCGGGTCAGCCGGTGGCGGGCCGACTCGACGACCACGATGTCCTCGCCGACGAGCACCGCGTCGCTCGGCTCCCGCAGGTCCGTGGCGAGCGTGGTGACCTCGCCGGTCGCGGGGTCGTAGCGGCGCAGGGCGTGGTTGTAGGTGTCGCTGACGGCCACCGAGCCGTCGGGCAGGGCCGTCACGCCCAGCGGGTGCTGGAGCAGCGCCTGTCCGGCCGCGCCGTCGCGGTGCCCGAAGTCGAACAACCCCGTCCCCACGGCGGTGTGGACCTGCCCGTCCGGGTCCACCCAGCGCAGGGCGCTCGTCTCGGAATCGGCGAGCCAGAGGCGGTCGGCGGTGGCCGCGAGACCGGACGGCTGCGCGAACCAGGCCTCGGCCGCCGGCCCGTCGACCAGCCCCTCGTTGGTGGTGCCGGCGGCGACGGCGACCGTCTCGCTCTCCGGGTCGTACGTCCACAGCTGGTGCACGCCCGCCATCGCGATCCACACCCGGCCGCCGAAGACCGCCACGTCCCACGGGGAGGACAGGTCGGTCCCGCGGGCCGGGCCGGAGGTCGGGGAGCCCTGCCACCACTGGTGGCCGGTGCCGGCGACGGTGGTCACCCGGCCGGTGGCCAGGTCGAGCCGGCGCAGCGCGTGGTTGACCGTGTCGGCGACGATCACCGAGCCGTCGCCGAGGAGCGCGAGGCCCTGCGGCTCGTTGAAGGAGGCGGTGTCCGCCGTGCCGTCGGCGAGACCGCGCGTGCCGGAGCCGAACCGCCGCAGGACCGTCTCCGCGTCCGCGGCCAGCTCCACCAGCTGGTGCCGGGTGGTGTCGCTGACCAGGAAGGTCCCGGACGGCAGCAGCAGGGCCTTGCCGGGGAAGCGCAGGGCGGTCGGCTCCGGCTCCGGCGCCACGTACGGGCCGTCACCGCGCCGCAGGGTGCCCTTCGTCTCGTGCTCCGCCTCCAGCTCCTCGACCAGCCGCGCGATCGCGTGCGCGTGCCCCTCGCCGGCGTGCTGGGCGACGACGTACCCCTCGGGGTCGATCACGACCAGCGTCGGCCAGGCCCGGACCGCGTACTGCTTCCAGGTGGCGAGCTCCGGGTCGTCCAGCACCGGGTGCTCGACGCCGTACCGTTCGACGGCGTCGACGACCGCCCGGTGCTCCGCCTCGTGCACGAACTTCGGCGAGTGCACCCCGACGATCACCACCGTGTCCCGGTGCCGCTCCTCCAGCTCCCGCAGCTCGTCCAGAACATGCAGGCAGTTGATACAGCAGAACGTCCAGAAGTCCAGGATGACGATGCGTCCTCGCAGGTCGGCGAGGGAGAGAGCTTTACCGTCGGTGTTGAGCCAGCCGCCCTTGCCGATCAGCTCGGGAGCGCGGACGCGTGCACGTGAAGCCATACCTGCATCCAACCTCATCGGGGTGTCCGGGCATTCCACGGGGAGGAATCCCCCTGCCGCGTGGGGTTCAGGGTTGGGTGCGGCCCTGGATCACGTCCTTGAGGTCGGGGACATGGCCGAAGATCGCGCCGGTGGTGATCCCCAGTCGGCGGGCGATGCCCTCGAAGCCCAGGGGATTGCCCGGGAGAAGCGCCCGGATCTCGGCCAGGAGACCGGGCGTCATCAGCGGAGGAGTTTCGGCTGCCCCGAAGAGCGTGAGGTCGCTCCACTCGATTCCGGCCGGAAGCACCGGCCAGGGTCGGCTGAGGTGGAAGTAGTCCCGGTGCGCGAGGTTCAGCACGTGGTCCGGGTGTCCGAGCGCCTTCAGAACGTCGTGATGCTGTGCCTGGGCCCAGACGTAACCGCCCGAGAGTCCGTCCACATCCCTGTCCGCCGGGTCCACGGGGTCGTTCGCAAGGGCGGAGGCCAACAAGGAGTGGTCGACCGGCCCGACGGCGAAGTCCAGGAAGGCCGCCGGATCCGCTCCGACGGGCTCAGGCTTGGCCCAGGGGTCGAACTCCTCGCCGTCGCTGTCCCCTGTCGTGTCGACGTCCGGCCAGGAGTGGTACGCGTGGACGAGCGTTCCGTCGCGGGACACCTCCATCTCCAGCGTGTCCGAGTCGTAGACGAAGGTGGCGAGCACGGGCACCCCCAGCCGCTCGCTGATCGGGCCGGCCAGGGCGAAGGAGTTGTTGCCCTCGACGGATCGGTCCGGGTAGATCAGGCAGAATCCTGGGCCCGCTGAGACTCCGTACCCAGCGGCACAGAGCTCACCGACCGTTGGAGCCGCGTCCGCAAGCGGGGCCGGCACCAGTAGATTTCCGTTCGACGGCAAGCTGTCACCTCCCAGGTCACCGGAGACTACGCTGTGGCCGGACCGGCGGACCACCGAAATCAGACCGGCGGAAGATCCCCGCCATTGCCCGCCGGGTGTCGCGTTGCCGATCCGGACAACCCGGTCAGGCGCCTGTGGGCAAGCCGGTCAGGCGCCTGTGTCGAGCGGGGTCAGTTCTGGTGGACCACGTCCGTGCCGGGGCCACCGGAGAGGGTGTCCCGGCCGGCCCCGCCGTACAGCTTGTCGTTGCCGCTGTTGCCGTAGAGCTTGTCGTTGCCGCTGTTGCCGTACAGCACGTCGTTGCCCGTGCCGCCGTAGAGGTCGTCGTTCCCGGTGCCGCCGGTGAGCGTGTCGTTGCCGGCGTCGCCGGACAGGTACTGGTCCCCGTTGCCGCCGTGCAGCTTGTCGTCGCCCTTGCCGCCCTGGACGATGTTGTCGCCGCCGCTCGCGTAGATCGTGTCGTTGCCGTCGCCGCCCCAGGCCAGGCCCTCCGCGCCGACGGTGAGGGTGTCGTTGCCCGCGTCGCCCGAGACGTAGGCGCCGTCGAGGCTGCCGGAGTCGGTGGCCCTGTCGTTGCCCGTGCCGAGGGAGATCTGGGCGTAGAAGTAGACCTGGTCGGTGGCGTTCTTGTAGGTGAGCGTGTCGTCCCGGTCGCCGAGGTTCACGATCAGCGCGGCGTACGGGTCCTGGGAGTCCACGAACTCGACCCGGCAGGAGACCTTGGTATGGTCCGCGGCGTCGACGTAGGCGCAGTCGTGGCCCGCGGTGATCGGGACGACGTCGTCGATGACGTAGACGATGCCCGCGCGGTCCGCGGTGAGCGACGCGGTGACGGCGGCCTTGTTGGCCTGACCGGCCGCGGCCTGGTAGGTCAGCTCCGAGTCGGACGGGTTGACCGTGGCGGTGGCGGAGGACGTGGCCGCGGTGGCGGTGCCGGCCACGGCGAGCGGTGCGGCCAGGGCCGTGCCGAGGGCGAGGGCGGCGACGGCCGTGCGTGCGTGCGGTGTACGGGCCATTCGAGGTACCTCCGGAGGGAACGGGAACGCACGGATCGTTCGTGACGACTTGCGTACCGTTCGACTCGGAATCCCCGCCCCTGGTTGGGCGGCACGGGTGCCCCCGCGAAGAGTTCACCTGCCGGACATCTGCCCGACCGGCGGTTCGGTCGGCCGGACAGTGATGTCCGGCGCCCGGCGGGGAACGGTACCGGTATGAGATTCCTGGTACGCGACCGGCTCCTCGGCTTCGGTGAGGACTACTGGATCGAGGACGAGCACGGCGACAAGGTGTTCCTCGTCGACGGCAAGGCCATGCGGGTGCGCGACACGTTCGAGCTGAAGGACCGGCACGGGCGCGTCCTCGTCGACATCCACCAGAAGATGTTCGCCCTGCGCGACACCATGGTGCTCGAACGCGAGGGCGAGCCCCTGGCGACCATCCGGCGCAAGCGGCTGTCGCTGCTGCGCCACCACTACCGGGTCCATCTGGTCGACGGCACCGAACTCGACGTCAGCGGCAAGATCCTCGACCGGGAGTTCGCCGTCGAGTACGACGGTGAACTGCTCGCCGTGGTCTCCCGGCGCTGGCTGCACGTGCGGGAGACGTACGGCGTCGACATCGTCCGGGACGACGCGGACCCGGCACTGCTGATCGCGGTGGCGGTGTGCGTGATCCACCTCGCCGACAAGGAGCGGGACGGGGACTGACCAGGCGCTGCCGGGCGACCGGGCGGCACTACCTGCGGTGCGGGGGCTCCAGGCCCAGGAGGCGGTCCTTGAGGGCCGGGAACTGCTCCCGGGTCGCGGCGACCTTGGCCGGGTCGAGATCGACGGTGAGGACCTCCTCGCCGGCGCCCGCCTCGGCCAGCACCTCGCCCCACGGATCCACCACGATCGAGTGACCCGCCTGCGGAACTCCGGCGTGCGTGCCGGCCGTTCCGCACGCGAGCACGAACGCCTGGTTCTCGACCGCACGCGCCTGGGCCAGCAGCGTCCAGTGCGCGCGTCGTCGCTCGGGCCAGCCCGCCGAGAGCACCAGCGTCTCCGCTCCGGCGTCGACGAGTCCGCGGAAGAGTTCGGGGAAGCGGAGGTCGTAGCAGGTGGCCACGCCGAGGGTGGTCTCGGGCAGCCGGACCGTCACCAGCTCCTGCCCCGCGCCCATCAGCACCGCCTCGCCCTTGTCGAAGCCGAAGCGGTGGATCTTGCGGTAGGCGGCGACCGGCTCACCGGAGGGGGAGAAGACGAGGGCCGTGTTGTAGAGGGGGCCGTCAGGGTCCCGTTCCGGGATGGAGCCGGCGTGCAGCCAGACGCCCGCGTCGCTCGCCGCCTTGGACATCGCCTCGAACGTCGGGCCTTCGAGCGGCTCGGCCTCGGCGGCGAACAGGTCGTAGGCGAAGGCGCCCGTCGTCCACAGTTCGGGCAGCACGACGAGATCGGCATCCGCCTGCTCGCGCACCAGTGCGGTCACGCGTCGCCGACGCGATTCGACCGATTCGCCCTCGTTTACATCGATCTGGATGAGCGAGGCGCGCACACTACCACCGTCCTGGCATTCGAGCCGTTCACACGGGCCTACGATCGTCACACGAAAGCACTGCCGGGGTGCCTCACAGCAGCGTAACTTAGCGTCTCAAGACACCCGCCGACAGCAGCTACCTACCACTGGCAGCGCCGCCACCACCTGCCCGAGCACCGACCGCCGAGGGGTCCCGTTTCCGTGAGTCTGCATCCCGCCCTCCAGCCCTACGCCGACGCTTGGACCCACTCCATCGACGCGATATCCGAGCTGGTGACGCCGCTTGTCGAGGGCGAGTGGAACCGGCGGACACCGTGCCCGGGGTGGTCGGTGCGGGACGTGGTCTCGCATGTCATCGGCCTGGACTGCGAGATGCTGGGCGACCCCCGCCCCATTCACTCACTGCCGCGCGACCTCTTCCACATCACCAACGAGCACCAGCGCTACATGGAGATGCAGGTCGACGCCCGCCGCCACCACACGGCGCCCGAGATGACCTCGGAGCTGGAGTACACGATCATCCGGCGCAACCGCCAGCTGCGCAACGAGTCGCGGGAGCCGGGGCACATCGTGCGCGGGCCGATGGGCAAGGAGATCACCCTCGAAGAGGCCATGCGCAACCGCGCCTTCGACGTGTGGGTGCACGAGCAGGACCTGCGCGCGGCGCTGGGCCGGCCGGGCAACCTCGACTCGCCGGGCGCGCAGGTCGCCCGGGACGTGCTGCTCGGCGAGCTGCCCCGGGTGGTGGCCAACGACGCGTACGCGCCGCGCAGTTCCGCCGTCATCTTCGACGTGCACGGGCCGATCGAGTTCCTGCGCACCATCCGCATCGACATCCAGGGCCGCGGCACCCTGGAGTCCACCCCGGCCCTCGGCCCCGCGGCCATCTTCACCCTCGACTGGGAGACCTACGTCCGCCTGGCCTGCGGCCGCACCACCCCGGACGCGGTCGCGGACCGGGTGAAGGCGGAGGGCGACCCGGAACTGACGGCGGCGATCCTGCGCAACTTCGCCGTCACGCAGTAAGACCGGTAGGAATCCGGAAAGAAGCGGGAGCAGGGTCCGGTGCGGAATCAGGCGGGGACGTGCACCGTCTCCACCCGGCTGGCCACCAACCGCTCCCGCTCCCGCCGGACCGCCCGGCCCCGCAGGCGCAGGATCTGGCTCACCCCCAGCGCCTGCAGCACGAACACGCACGAGAAGGCCACGGTGTAGTTGTCTCCGGTCGCGTCCAGCAACACGCCCACCAGGAACAACGTCGTCATCGAGGCCACGAAACCACCCATGTTGGTGATCCCGGACGCCGTCCCCTGCCGCTCGGGCGGGTTGGCGGGACGCGCGAAGTCGAAGCCGATCATCGACGCCGGACCGCACGCCCCCAGCACCGCGCACAGCACCACCAGCAGCCACATCGGCGCGTGCTCGGCCGGATACACCAGCGTCGCCGCCCACACCACGGCCGTCGCCGCGACCGTGCCCAGCGCCAGCGGCAGCCGGGCCGTGTGGTGCCGGGCGACGATCTGGCCGTAGACGAGGCCGACCAGCATGTTGCAGAGGACCACCAGGGTGAGCAGCTCACCGGCCGTGGCGCGGGACAGCCCCTGCGCCTGGACCAGGAACGGCAGCCCCCACAGCAGCAGGAACACCATCGCCGGGAACTGGGTGGTGAAGTGCACCCACAGACCGAGCCTGGTGCCCGGCTCCCGCCAGGACGCGGCGATCTGCCGGCGCACGTACGCCGCCCCCTGGTGCGGGAAGGGCTCCGGCTCGTGCCCCTCGGGATGGTCCTTCAGGAACAGGAACACGAGGACCAGGACGACGACACCGGCCAGGGCGCTGCCCGCGAACGCCGGTGTCCAGCCGACGCCGTGCAGCAGCCGGGCCAGGACCAGCGTGGAGACGAGGTTGCCCGCCATGCCGGCCAGACCGGCGAGCTGGGCGACGAGCGGGCCGCGCCGGGCCGGGAACCAGCGGGTGCCGAGCCGCAGCACGCTGATGAACGTCATCGCGTCACCGCACCCCAGCAGTGCCCGCGAGGCGAGCGCGGTGCCGTACGACGGGGAGAAGGCGAACCCCAGCTGCCCCGCGGTGAACAGCACCCCGCCGATGGTCAGCATCTTCTTCGTGCCGAGGCGGTCGACCAGCAGTCCGACGGGTATCTGCATGCCGGCGTAGACCAGCAGCTGGAGGATCGAGAACGTGGACAGCGCCGAGGCGCCCACGTGGAAGCGGTCGGCGGCGTCGAGCCCGGCGACCCCGAGGGAGGTACGGAAGATGACGGCGACGAAGTAGACCGAGACGCCTATGACCCAGACCGCGACGGCCCGGCGGCCGCCCGGGGGCGCCCCCTTCGAGGAGGGGTCGCCGGGCAACGGCACGCTGCCGCGGCTCATCGGACCTCACCCCGCGCCAGGTGGGAGAACCAGTCGACGTGACGGTGCACCAGCTCGACCGCGCGCTCGGCGTCCCCGGCGCGCAGCGCGTCCAGGATCTCCTCGTGCTCGGTCAGCGACTTGGCGATGCGGTCGGGGTGCGCGTGCATGATGGCGACGCCCATCCGCAGCTGGCGGTCGCGGAGCTGGTCGTAGAGGCGGGAGAGGATCGCGTTGCCGCCGTCGCGGACGATCTCGGCGTGGAAGCAGCGGTCCGTGACGGCCGCGGCGGCCAGGTCGCCGGCGGCGGCCTGGGTCTTCTGCCGGTCGAGCAGTTCCTGCAGCCGGGCCACGAGCGCCGGGGAGGCCGGTACGGCCTTGCGCACCGCGTGCTCCTCGACCAGCATCCGGGTCTCCACCACGTCCGCGATCTCCTGCGCGGAGACGGGCAGCACCATGGCGCCCTTCTTCGGGTAGAGCTTGATCAGGCCCTCGACCTCCAGCCGTAGCAGCGCTTCCCGCACCGGGGTACGGGACACCCCCACGGCCTCGGCCAGCTCGCCCTCGGTGAGGAGCGTGCCGCCTTCGTAATGTCGGTCCAGGACACCTTGCTTGACATGGGAGTAGACGCGGTCGGCGGCGGGGGGCTGCTTGACGGCCAGGCTCATGCCCACAGCTTAGATACAACACGTGCGCAAAAGGGATCGGAGTCCGCCATCCGGACGTGATGTAAATCGCTCTCAGCAGCCGCACAACCATCTGTGCTACTTACGTGTCACACACGTGCGGCCCCACCCGCCTTGGCACCCCCAACTCGGCCGCACGCCAGGGGCATTACGACTCGACTCGACTCGGGGTATTTCAGTTGATTACCGGCATCAAGGGCACCAGTTTCCGCAGGGCCGTCGCCGTCGCCGTCACGTCCGGCGCGATGCTCGCGACCGGCGCCCTCACCGCGGCTCCCGCGCAGGCCGTCACGGCGCCCTCCATCGTGGCCAAGGGCGGCTACGTGATGAACAACGCGAACGCGAAGACGCTGTACACGAAGGCAGCCGACACCAAGCGTTCCACAGGCTCCACGACGAAGATCATGACCGCGAAGGTCGTCCTCGCGCAGTCCAACCTGAACCTCAACAAGAAGGTCACGATCCAGAAGGCGTACAGCGACTACGTCGTCGCCAACAACGCCTCCCAGGCGCACCTCATCGTCGGCGACAAGGTCACCGTCGGCCAGCTGCTCTACGGGCTGATGCTGCCCTCCGGCTGCGACGCCGCCTACGCGCTCGCGGACACCTACGGCTCGGGCACCACCCGCGCCAAGCGGGTCGCCAACTTCATCTCCAAGATGAACACCGCCGCGAAGAACCTGGGCCTGAAGAACACCCACTTCGACTCGTTCGACGGCATCGGGAACGGCAACAACTACTCGACGCCGCGCGACCTGACGAAAATCGCCAGCAGCGCGATGAAGAACGCCACGTTCCGCACGATCGTCAAGACGAAGAGCTACACGGCGAAGACGATCACCAAGACCGGTTCCACCCGCACCATGGGCGCCTGGACCAACACCAACACGCTGCTCTCCAGCTACAGCGGCGCGATCGGCGTGAAGACCGGCTCCGGCCCCGAGGCGGGCGCCTGCCTCGTCTTCGCCGCGACCCGCAACGGCAAGACGGTCATCGGCACCGTCCTCGCCTCCACCACGTACGCGCAGCGCGCGACGGACGCGACGAAGCTCCTCAACTACGGCTTCTCCACGATCTGACCCGCCTCGCACCGATCCGTAGAAGGCCCGCCGCACCCCATGCGGCGGGCCTTTTGCCATACCTGTAGGACCTCCCGCAGCGGAACTCGTGTTCTTCCCTCGCAATCGTGAACATGCCGGTATTTGGCTGACATATTCGATTTTCTCCGCCCTAGGTTCCGCGGCGGAGGTGGTTCCCATGAACGAACCCAACAAGCAAGCGAAGCCCGCCGGCCGACACGAGGCCATCGACATCAGCGACTTCGTGTACGCGGCGACCGGAGCGCGCGTGCGACGGCTGACCATGCCGGACGGGAGGCACTGGTTTCCGGCGGTGGATGTCTGCAACCGGTTGGGACACACCAACCCGCAGAAAGCACTCTCCGACCATGTCCCAGAAGACCATCGAGAGATTCTTGAGACCCTAACTGGAAGTTACGGTCTCAGCATTCCCGCAGGTAGAGAGTGGCGCCGAGACCTGAATGTCATCTCTCTGCAGGGTCTCATCCTTCTCGTCAACGCCTGCACCAAGCCCGCCTGCGCCCCCTTCAAGCAGTGGGTCGCCGAAGTCATCGAGACAGTACAGCGAGATGGGTCTTACACTCTCGCCCAGGCCGAGGTGCAGCCGACCGAACCGGGCGCGCCCGTTGCGTACGCCATGCCGGAGCAGGTCGCGGATGCCATCGTCCGACTCGAGGCGCACAACCTTCACCTGGACGAGCAACTCGCGACCGGGCAGCGTGAGTCGATCGAGTTGCAGCGAGAGATGCTGGCCACGCAGAAGGCCACATTGGCCGTACAACAGGCCATGGTCCGCGCGATGGAACGCATCGCGGACCGGCTCGACGCCGTCGCCCTCGAACGTCGTACGCCCCAGGACAGTCCCGCAGTCCTGCCGACCACCGAGTCCGTACTCGCCGACTGGCGGCGGCGGTTGTCGGTGACCGAGGACGTGTGGACGGTGGCCGTCGTGATCGCCCCTGTCCTCGTCGAGAAGGGGGAGCTGCGCGAGCCGCTCGAATCGATCGCCGCGCGTACCGGCCTGACGGTGCACCGGGTCAACGAGTGTCTCCGGCTGCTGCGCAAGCACGCCTGCATTCACTCGCGAGGCGGGGCGGAGGACGGGGCACCGGTCTACGTGCTGAACCAGCCCTGAGAGGAGTGGGCGGTCGCAATCCGAAGTTGCGGCCGCCCGCCCTCACCCTATCCACCTCAGGCCGAGAGTGTCTCCGAGACCGTAAGCAGGAGTGACACTCTCAGCGTTTCCGCAGCTCAAAAGAAGGGTGAGACCGTGACTGGGAGGCACGGTCTCACCCTTCTCTCGCTTCTCGTCGGGTCTCAGCCCCAGGTGATCAACCGCTTCGGCTGTTCCAGGATCGCCGCGATGTCCGCCAGGACCTTGGAGCCCAGTTCGCCGTCGACCAGGCGGTGGTCGAAGCTCAGCGCGAGGGTGGTCACCTGACGCGGCTTCACCTTGCCCTTGTGGACCCACGGCTGGAGTTTGATCGCGCCGACCGCCAGGATCGCCGCCTCGCCCGGGTTGAGGATCGGCGTGCCGGTGTCGATGCCGAAGACGCCGACGTTGGTGATGGTCACCGTGCCGCCCTGCATCGCGGCGGGTGACGTCTTGCCGTCCCTCGCCGTGGCGACCAGCTCGCCGAGCGCCTCCGCCAGTTGCGGGAGCGTCTTCGCGTGGGCGTCCTTGATGTTCGGCACGATCAGACCGCGCGGGGTGGCCGCGGCGATGCCCAGGTTGACGTAGTGCTTGAGCACGATCTCCTGGTTCGCCTCGTCCCAGGACGCGTTGATGTCCGGGTTGCGCTTGATGGCGACCAGCAACGCCTTGGCGATGAGGAGGAGGGGGTTGACCCGCAGGCCCTGGAGCTCCTTGTCCTGCTTCAGCTCCTCCACCAGCTTCATGGTGCGGGTCACGTCCACCGTCACGAACTCCGTGACGTGTGGCGCCGTGAACGCCGAACCCACCATCGCCGCCGCCGTCGCCCTGCGGACGCCCTTGATGGGGACCCGGGTCTCGCGGGCGGTGTCGTACGACGCGGCGGCCGGGGCCGCCGTGGGGGCGACGGGCTCCGCCGGTGCGGTCACCGCCGCCGGTTCCGGCACCGCCACCGCCGCGTGCACGTCCTCGCGGGTGATGATGCCGTCCGGACCGGACGGGGTCACCGTGGCCAGGTCGACGCCCAGGTCCTTCGCCAGCTTGCGCACCGGCGGCTTCGCCAGCGGACGGGGGCGGTCCTCCACGGCCGGGGCGGGAGCCGGAGCGGGGGCGTGGCCGTTCAGCTCGTGCTGGACCGCCGCCTGGACCGACGCCTCCGCGACCGTGGTCTCCGGGCCCTTGCGCGGGCGGCGCTTGGTGGAGGAGGCCGCCACGCCGTAGCCGACGAGGACCGGCTGGCGGCCCTGCGGCTTCTTCTCCGGCTCCGCGGCGGGCTCGTCGGCGGGCTCGTCGGCCGGCGCCGCGCCCGCCACGTCCACCGCGATGATCGCCGTGCCCACGTCCACCGTGGTGCCCTCGGCGAAGCGCAGCTCGCGGACCACGCCGTCGTAGGGGATGGGGAGTTCGACGGCCGCCTTCGCCGTCTCGACCTCGCACACCACCTGGCCGTCGGTCACCGTGTCACCGGGCTGCACGTACCACTTGAGGATCTCCGCCTCGGTGAGTCCCTCGCCCACGTCCGGCATCTTGAACTCGCGTACGGACGCCTGTGTCATCGTCGTCACGACCCTCTCCTCAGTACGCCAGGGCACGGTCGACGGCGTCGAGCACCCGGTCCAGGCCCGGAAGGTACTCCTCCTCCAGGCGGGCCGGCGGGTAGGGGGCGTGGTAGCCGCCGACCCTGAGGACCGGGGCCTCCAGGTGGTAGAAGCAGCGCTCGGTGATCCGGGCGGCGATCTCCGCGCCCGAACCGAAGAAGACCGGCGCCTCGTGGACCACGACCAGGCGGCGGGTCTTCTCGACCGAGGCCTGGACGGAGTCGAAGTCCATCGGGGAGACGGACCTGAGGTCCAGGACCTCCAGGGACTTGCCCTCCTCGGCGGCCGCGTCGGCGGCCTCCTGGCAGAGCTTCACCATCGGGCCGTAGGCGACGAGGGTCAGGTCGGTGCCCTCACGGACCACGCGGGCCTTGTGCAGCGGGCCGGGGATGGCCTCGGTGTTGACCTCGCCCTTGTCCCAGTAGCGGCGCTTGGGCTCGAAGAAGATCACCGGGTCGTCGCTCTGGATGGCCTGCTGCATCATCCAGTAGGCGTCCGAGGAGTTGGACGGGGAGACGATCTTCAGGCCCGCCACGTGCGCGAACAGCGACTCCGGGGACTCGGAGTGGTGCTCGACCGCGCCGATGCCGCCGCCGTAGGGGATGCGGACGACGACCGGCATCTTGACCTTGCCGAGCGAGCGGGCGTGCATCTTCGCCAGCTGGGTGACGATCTGGTCGTAGGCCGGGAAGACGAAGCCGTCGAACTGGATCTCCACCACGGGGCGGTAGCCGCGCAGGGCGAGGCCGATCGCGGTGCCGACGATGCCGGACTCGGCGAGGGGGGTGTCGATGACGCGGCTGTCGCCGAAGTCCTTCTGCAGGCCGTCGGTGACCCGGAAGACGCCGCCGAGCTTGCCGACGTCCTCGCCCATGACGAGGACCTTGGGGTCCGACTCCAGCGCGCGGCGCAGCGACTCGTTGATCGCCTTGGCCAGAGCCATCTTCTCCGCTGCCATGGTCAGACCCCCTCTACGTCCGCGAACGACGCCTGGTAGGCGGCGAACTGGGCTCGTTCCTCGTCGACGAGCGTGTGCCCGTCCGCGTACACGTTCTCGAAGATGGCGAAGTCGTCCGGGTCCGGCATGGCTCGCACCGCTTCGCGCACCCGCCTGCCCAACGCCTCGGACTCGGTCTCCAGTTCCGCGAAGAATCCCTCGTCCGCGTGGTTCGAGGCCTCCAGGTACCGGTGCAGGCGCAGGATCGGGTCCTTGGCCTCCCAGGCCAGCCGCTCCTCGTCGCCCCGGTAGCGGGTGGGGTCGTCGGAGGTGGTGTGGGCGCCCATCCGGTAGGTGTACGCCTCGACGAGCGTCGGTCCCTCGCCGCTGCGGGCGCGCTCCAGCGCCCACTTGGTGACCGCGAGGCAGGCCAGCACGTCGTTGCCGTCGACGCGGACGCCGGGGAAGCCGAAGCCCTGGGCGCGCTGGTAGAGCGGGACACGGGTCTGCTTCTCGGTGGGCTCGGAGATCGCCCACTGGTTGTTCTGGCAGAAGAACACGACCGGGGCGTTGTAGACCGCGGCGAAGGTGAACGATTCGGCCACGTCGCCCTGGCTGGAGGCGCCGTCGCCGAAGTAGGCGATCACCGCGCTGTCCGCGCCGTCCTTGGCGACGCCCATCGCGTAGCCGGTGGCGTGCAGCGTCTGGGAGCCGATGACGATCGTGTAGAGGTGGAAGTTGTTGCTGTTGGGATCCCAGCCGCCGTGGTTGACGCCGCGGAACATGCCCAGCAGGTTGGTCGGGTCGACCCCGCGGCACCAGGCGACGCCGTGCTCACGGTAGGTCGGGAAGACGTAGTCGTCCTGGCGGGTGGCGCGCCCGGAGCCGATCTGGGCTGCCTCCTGGCCGAGCAGGGACGCCCACAGACCCAGCTCGCCCTGGCGCTGCAGGGCGGTGGCCTCGGCGTCGAAGCGGCGGGTGAGCACCATGTCGCGATAGAGGCCGCGCAGCTCCTCGGGGGTGATCCCGGCGACGTACGCGTCGTACTCGGCGTTCTTGACCCGCTTGCCCTCGGGGGTCAGCAGCTGCACGAGTTCGGGCTCGGCGCTCTTCCTGGTGGCGGTGCGGCTGGTGCTGGTGCGGCTGGTGGTGCGCTTGGTGCCGGTCTTGCTGCCGGTGGTACCGGCCTTGCCTGCGGCGCTGCGTCGCGGTTCGCTCGCGGCACTGCTGTCCACGGTCACGTGTGCTCCTCCGTCGGTCCGGCCCCCGGGGTTGCCGGGTGAACCAGTGCGGCTCACCTGCTTCCGACACCCGTGGCACGGGGTGGGTGCCACTCGGCCGGGAACAGGCGTGACAGGTGCCCCGGCGAGCGCCCTGCAACAAGCACGTTACCCAGTGCTCCACATTTCTGTGAAACCCCTCCTGACCTGCGTTTTTGCTTGGAAATCCAAGTATTTTTTGCTTGGGTTTCCTAGTAAGTCGACGCGGGCCGGAAGGTCGCTGGTCAGAGCCTTGCGGGAGGCCGGAGCTACGGCACGTTATCCCGCCGCCCGGGGCCACGGGAAGACTTCGCGGGCTGCGGCCTGCGCGTCGGACGGGCGCGCGGCCTGCCGACCATACGCCCCACGACCTGTCCGGGGGCGCGCCTTTCGTCCTTGTCTCCGCCCCGATCCATCCTGTGACCGAAAGCGACCATCGGCGACTGCCTGTGACAACGCCCAGCTCACAGGGCGGGCGCTTGCCCTACCATCTGGCGCGTGCCGCGCTCAGGTTTACCACCCCTCGTACCCCACGCGCCCCCTCTGGGCGCCCTGCTCCGGCAGTACGCCGCCGGTTCCCCGCTCGCCTGCGAGCCGGTCGAACAGGGACTGCTCAACCGCGGCTACCGCCTCTGCACCACCCGCGGCCGCTATTTCCTGAAGCACCACTTCGACCCCGACACCGCCGACCCGGCCGCCATCGAGCGACGTCATCTGGCCACCCTGCGCCTGGCCGCCCTCGGCGTCCCGGTGGCCCCGCCCCTCGCCGACCGCGACGGCCGTACGGTCGCCGTCGTCGGCGGCCACGCCTACGCGCTGCACCCCTGGATCGACGGCCGGCACCGGCACGGCGGTCAGCTCACGCGCGGGGAGTGCGCGCGACTGGGCGCGCTCCTCGGCGCCGTGCACGCCTGCCTGGAACGGGTGATGCCCCCCAAGGGGCGCACCCGCCCGGCCACCAGCCCCCACCCCGTCGAGAGCGCCGACCCCGCCGACACCTTCGCGCTCATCGACGAGCTGCTCAGCCATGTCAGCCGGCACCGCCCCGCCGACGCCTTCGACGAACTCGCCCGGCACCGGCTGCTGGAACGCCGTGCGCTCCTGGAGCAGCACGCCGGAAGGCGCCCCCCGCGCGGTGCCTCGGTGGGCTGGGTGCACGGCGACTTCCACCCGTTCAACCTGCTCTACAGGGACGACGCGCCGGCCGCGATCGTCGACTGGGACCGGCTCGGCGTGCAGCCCCGCGCGGAGGAGGCCGTACGCGCCGCCGTGATCTTCTTCGTGCGCCCGGCGGGGGCGCTCGACCTGCCCAAGGTGCGGGCGTACGCGCGCGCGTACCGGCGGGCGGCCGGGGCCACGCCCTCGGAACTCGCCGCCGCCGTGCACCGCGTGTGGTGGGAGCGGCTCAACGACTTCTGGATGCTGCGCTGGCACTACGAGCGCGGCGACACCCGCGCGGACCCTCAGTTCCCGGCCGCCTCGGCCCTCGCCGTGTGGTGGACCAGGGAGTACGACGCGGTGTGCGACGCGTTCGTCCGGTAGCGGCTGACCGGCCGCCGGCGGTCGGCTGACCGGTCGGCGGCCGGCGATCGACGGCCGGTCAGCCGAAGGGCGTCGGTGTCCTTCAACCGCCGACGCCGGCGATCGAGCCCGGGTCGGTCCCGCCGGCGTCGCCGGTCCCCGTCGTGTCGGAGGGCTGCGTGTCCGGCGAGCTGGCGGTGTCGGTCGGCTGCGAGGCGCTCGCCGACTCGCTCGGCTCGTGGCTCGGCTCGCTGGACTGCTGCTGGGACTGGCTGTAGGTCGGGGTCGGCGACGGCGTGTAGTTGTTGTGGTTCCCGCTGCCCGAGCCGCTGTCGTCGGTCTGCGTGTCCGTGGACGTGTCGCTGGGCTCGTCCGTCGGGCTGGAGCTGGGCGTCGTGTCCTTGGTGGTCTGCGAGGTGGTCGGCGACTGGGACGCACCGGTGCCGCCGTCGCCGCCGCCACCGCCGTTGTTCAGCGCCAGTGCGACGCCCGCCGCGACGGCGATGACCGCGAGGACGGCCAGGATCCACAGCTTGCCGCGGCCGCTGCCCCGGTTGCCGTGCCCCTCGAAACCGCCGTCGTCGCCGCCTCCGTAACCGCCCGGCAGGATCGGCTGCGGAATCTGCGTCGTCCCGGCGCCGGTCGCCGGGTGCGGCATCACCGTCGTCCCGGCGAAACCGGCCGCCGGGGTGTGCCGGCCGTCGTGCACGGTGACCGGGCCGGTGTTCCAGGTACCGGTGTGACCGCCCTGGTCGTACAGCATCTGCAGGGCGTACTGGACCAGACCGCGCATCTCCTCGGCGGTCTGGAAGCGGTCGTCGGGCTCCTTGGCGAGCGAGCGCATGACCAGGCCGTCCAGCTCCGGCGGGGCGGCGCCCTCGGAGGTCTGGGACGGCGGCACCGGGATGTCCTGGACGTGCTGGTAGACCACCGACAGCGGGGTCTCGCCGATGAACGGCGGCCGCAGGGCGAGCAGCTCGTAGAGCAGGCATCCGGTGGCGTACAGGTCGGAGCGGTGGTCGACGGCCTTGCCGAGCGCCTGCTCCGGGGAGAGGTACTGCGGCGTGCCCATGACCATGCCGGTCTGGGTCATCGTGGTGGACGCGCCGTGCAGGGCGCGGGCGATGCCGAAGTCCATCACCTTGACGGAACCGGTCTGGGTGATGATCACGTTGGCCGGCTTGATGTCGCGGTGCACGATGCCGTGCTGGTGCGAGTAGGCCAGCGCGTCCAGCACCCCGGACACGATGATCAGGGCCTGCTCGGGGCCCGGCGCCTCGGCGTTGATCAACAGGTCGCGGATGGTGCGGCCCTCGACCAGCTCCATCACGATGTACGGCACGGACTGGCCGCCGACCACGTCCTCGCCGGAGTCGTACACCGCCACGATCGCGTGGTGGTTGAGCCCCGCGACCGACTGTGCCTCACGCGTGAAGCGGGCCTTGGAGACCGGGTCCTCGGCGAGATCGGCACGGAGCAGTTTCACGGCCACGGTGCGGCCGAGCCGTACGTCCTCGGCCGCGAACACCTCGGCCATGCCGCCCCGCCCGAGCCGGTGGGTCAGCCGGTACCGGCCGTCGCCGACCAGGCCCTGGTTGCCCCACATCTCCGGCGCGTCTGACATGCCGCCGCCAGTCGCCTCGGGGTCGGACGGGCCCTGGGCGCTGTGCGTCTGTGCCATCGGTCCTCGCCGTCGTTTCTGCCCGCGGTGCGCGCGGTGTTGTCACGGTCTCCGTCGGCCACGCTACAGCCTCCGCGCAACCCGTCGGTCCGGGTTCCGGCCCCTGGACGGACCGGCCATCAAACCCCTACCACGCTCTGCCGTGCAAATTCCGTGTACCGGAGGTACGCCCGCCGTAACGCTTGCGTGGCTCTTCTTTCGCGTACGGTCACGGAACGGGCACCCCGCTTGACGTGTCAGTGCCCTCGGGCAGACTTGGCCGGGAATGAGACATTCGATCAACAAGGGTGCCCGAGGGCCGGGCGGGGGACGGGGAAAATGAGCCAGGACGGCGGGCACGGCCGTGACGCGGGGCGGGCTCTGGCGGGTGGCCGCTACCAGCTGCGCGACCTGCTCGGGGAGGGCGGCATGGCCTCCGTGCACCTGGCGTACGACACGGTCCTGGACCGGCAGGTCGCGATCAAGACCCTGCACACCGAACTCGGCCGGGAACAGGCCTTCCGCGAGCGCTTCCGACGCGAGGCCCAGGCAGTGGCCAAGCTCACCCACACCAACATCGTCTCCGTCTTCGACACCGGCGAGGACGTGCTCGACGGCGCCACGATGCCGTACATCGTCATGGAGTACGTCGAGGGACGCCCGCTCGGGTCGGTGCTGGAGGAGGACGTCCGCCGGTTCGGCGCGATGCCCGCCGACAAGGCGCTGAAGATCACCGCCGACGTGCTGGCCGCGCTGGAGATCAGCCACGAGATGGGGCTGGTGCACCGCGACATCAAGCCCGGCAACGTGATGACGACCAGGCGGGGCGTCGTCAAGGTGATGGACTTCGGCATCGCCCGCGCCATGCAGTCGGGGGTCACCTCGATGACCCAGACCGGCATGGTCGTCGGCACCCCGCAGTACCTGTCACCGGAACAGGCACTCGGCCGGGGCGTGGACGCCCGCTCCGACCTCTACTCGGTCGGCGTCATGCTGTTCCACCTGGTCACCGGGCGGCTGCCGTTCGACGCGGACTCGCCGCTGGCGATCGCCTACGCGCACGTCCAGGAGCAGCCGGTCGCCCCCTCCTCGATCAACCGCGCCCTTCCCCCGGCCGTGGACGCGCTGGTCGCCCGCGCCCTGAAGAAGAACCCGAACGAGCGCTTCCCGACCGCCGAGTCCATGCGCGACGAGTGCCTGCGGGTCGCCGCCTCGCTCCAGCCGGCCGCCCCGAGCATCGTCCCGGGCATTCCGCCGACGCAGAGCGGCGCCGGAGTCGGCTCGGCGGTGTTCCCGCCGGTCGGCCAGGGGGCACCGGCGCCTCCCGGGCCGGTGCGGACGCCGTACCAGCCGGCGCCGCATCCGTACGGCACTCCGGGTCCGTCCCCCGCCTACGGCTATCCGCAGCAGGCGGGCTACCAGACGCCGGCCGGCTACGCCCAGCAGGCGTCGACCCCGCCGCCCTACCACCTCACGCCCCCGGCCGTGCCCGCCGGTGGCGGCGGGAAGGGCAACCGGCCGGTGGTCGTCGGATCGGTCGCGGTGTCGCTGGTCGCGGTGATCGGCCTGGTGGTCGTGCTGGCGCTGCACATGGGCAACGCGGACGACGACGCCGGCGGCGGCAGTGGCGGCGGCAAGGGGGGTGGCAGCAGCGCGAGCGCCACGGCCTCGCACGCGTCCGGCTACCGCGGGCCCGACACCGCGAAGACCGTCGAGACGACGGAGTGCACCGAACCGCAGGAGTCCTACAACGATCCGGACAAAATCCAGGTGCCGGACTTCAAGTTCAAGTACATCAGGTCGGTCAAGGAGTGCTTCCAGGCCGCCGGGTGGCAGATGAAGATCGTCCCCGTGGACGAGAACACCTATGGCGACGGCACGGTCATGGAGCAGTTCCCCTCCTCGGGCACCGACGTGGACCCGAAGGACGTGCCGGTCATCGAGCTCAAGGTGTCGACCGGGAACCCGGCGACCGGCTGACGCGCACGCCGTCGTAGGAAGGGCCCGGCGGGGCGACCGCCGGGCCCTTCGCCGTCTCGGGGGACTCCGTTCTCAGGGGACTCCGGGGGTGGTCTGAGGGCACTCCAGGACGGGTCTGAGGGGAGCAGAGAGGGGTCTGAGGGGAGCAGGGAGTGTCTAGAGGTACGGGCCGCCGGAGCGGCCGGCCGGGCCGTGCTCCTCGCCCTCGTGGCCGACCCCCGGCGGCAGCGCGCGCCGCATCGACTCCAGCTGGGCGCGGGCGGCCATCTGCTGGGCGAACAGGGTGGTCTGGATCCCGTGGAACAGCCCCTCCAGCCAGCCCACCAACTGGGCCTGCGCGATGCGCAGTTCCGCGTCCGAGGGGGTCGTGTTCTCGGTGAACGGCAGGGAGAGCCGCTCCAGCTCCTCCACCAGCTCCGGCGCCAGACCGTCCTCCAGCTCCTTCACGGAGCTGGCGTGGATCTCCTTCAGCCGGACCCGGCTGGCCTCGTCGAGGGGAGCGGCGCGCACCTCCTCCAGAAGCTGCTTGATCATGCTGCCGATCCGCATGACCTTGGCGGGCTGTTCCACCATCTCCGTCACCGGGATCTCGCGGGAGTCCTCGTCTCCGTTGCCGCCACCGAGTGCCATCCCGTCCTGGCCCACGACCAGGATCTGCGGATTCTCGGGCGACCGTTCGTTCCTCGGCATCTCCATGCCGCCATTCTCTCGCACCCGTACACCTCATCACCGTGGTGCCCCCCATGGGAGCTGATCCACCTTTCCCGGCCGTTCCGGAGCGGCCGTAGACCCAACAGCCGAACAAGAAATGCCCGGCTTGTCAGCGAATGTGAGGCTGGTGATCGTCGGCCCTGACGACGACTGTGCTCCAGGAGGTCACCGACGTGACTCCAAGGCTGCGACTCCCCCGCCGCGCCGCCGCCCGGCCGTTCGGCCCCGTGCGGCTCGCGCCCGGCCGTGCGCTGCCCGCCGGCCCGCTGCCCGTCCGTGCGCTGCCCGTCCGTCTGCTGCTCGTCCTGGCGGCGGTCCTGCTGCCGTGCGGTGCGCCGCTCGCGTACGCCGCCGAGCCGCTGCCCTCGGACTCCGCCAGTGCCTCGGCCGGCCCCGAACCGTCCCTGGCCGGCACGGTGGCGGGCCAGGGCCGGACGCGACCGGGGCGGCCCCAGGGACCGGCGACGAAGGTCGAGGACCAGAATCCCGACGACCCGGACGACCGGGACGACCCCGACCGCCCGGACGACTCCGCCGCTCCCACCGACTCCGCCGCTCCGGGCGATTCCGACGCCCCCGGCGATTCCGACGGCCTCGGCGATTCCGACGGCCTCGGCGAGGGGACGGCGACGGAGCCCGCCGTGCGCGGCACCGGGACCACGGCGGCAAGCTCCTCCGCCCAGCCGCCCCGGGAGGCCGTCCTGGCCCCCGCCACATCCCAGTCGCCCCCTGCCGCCGGCCAGGCCCTGGGTCCGGGCCAGGGCCAGGAGGACGACACCGGGCCCGTGCTGCACATCCTTCCGCTCGGCAGCGGCCTGGTCCTGATCGGCCTCGGGCTCGGCCTCGCCTTCGTCGGCCTGCGGGTGCGGCGGGGCTAGGCCGTCAGCCGGCGACCAGCAGGACCTTGCCGATGTGCTCGCTGGCCTCGACCGCCCGGTGCGCCCGCGCCGCGTCCGCCATCGGCACCTCCCGGTCGACGACCGGACGGACATGGCCCTGGGCGATCAACGGCCACACGTGCTCCCGGACCGCGGCGACGATGGCCGTCTTCTCGGCGAGCGGCCGGGCGCGCAGCGAGGTCGCGCTGATCGCGCACCGCTTGGCGAGCAGCGCCCCGATGTTCAGCTCCGCCTTGGCGCCCCCCTGCATGCCGATGATCGCGAGCCGTCCGTTGACCGCGAGCGCCTGCACGTTCCGGTCCAGGTACTTGGCGCCCATGTTGTCGAGGATCACGTCGGCGCCCGCGCCGTCGGTGGCCTGCTTCACCTCGGCGACGAAGTCCTGCTCGCGGTAGTTGACGAGGATGTCCGCACCGAGCTCGGCACAGAAGTCCAGCTTCTCCTTCGTCCCCGCGGTGACCGCCACCTTGGCGCCGATCGCCTTGCCCAGCTGGATCGCCATGGTGCCGATGCCGCTGGAGCCGCCGTGCACGAGGAGGGTCTCGCCGGGACGCAGGTGGGCGATCATGAAGACGTTCGACCAGACCGTGCAGGCCACCTCGGGCAGCGCGGCGGCCTGCTTCACGTCCAGGCCCTCGGGCACCGGCAGCAGCTGACCGGCCGGCACGGCGACCTTCTCGGCGTACCCGCCGCCCGCGAGCAGTGCGCACACCTCGTCGCCGACCGACCAGCCGGAGACCGCGGGGCCGATCGCGGCGATCCGCCCGGAGCACTCCAGACCGGGGTACGCGGAGGCACCCGGCGGCGGGTTGTAGTTGCCCTGCCGCTGCAGGATGTCGGCACGGTTGACGGCGCCCGCCACCACCTCGACCAGCACCTCGCCCGCACCGGGCACGGGATCGGGAACCTCCTCCCACACCAGCGCCTCGGGTCCGCCAGGTTCGGGAATCGTGATCGCATACATGCGGCCGACGCTACTGCTTCCCCCAGAAAGAAAAGAATGCAGTGGTCATCCGGTCCGAAACAGCCTCCACAGTCACCCGTTCGGGTGACTGTGTCCGAAATCCCCTCCGACCTCGGAGGGGAGCCGTCAGCTGAAACACGCCTCGATGCCCGCGGCCGCCCAGGGCAGGTCGAGCAGTTCCGTCTCCTCGCCCTGGCGGGCTCCGCCCGGCGGCACGACCGCGAGCGCGTCGGCGGCGGCGATGCCACGGAGCATCGCCGGGCCGTTGTAGTGCAGCGGCATCGCGACGTCGCCCCGCAGGACGACCGGGATGAGCCGGGTGTCGGACGGATGCCCGTGCGCCGCCTCCGCCAGCGGCAGCGTGTACGGCTCGGGGGCCGGGCGGGCGGCGAGGGTGCGCAGCAGGGGTTCGGCGAGGGTGAGCAGACCGGAGACGGCCGCGAGGGGGTTGCCGGGCAGGCCGACGAGGTGCTGGTTCTCCCTGGTGCGGGCCAGCAGCATGGGGTGGCCGGGACGCACCGTGACGCCGTCGACGAGGAGCTGGGCGCCGATGCGCTCCAGGGTGGGGTGGAGGTGGTCGACCGGGCCGGAGGCGGTGCCGCCCGTGGTGACGACGAGATCCGCTGTCGAGGAACCGATCGCCCGCTGCAGGGCCCTGGCGTCGTCGCCGAGCCGGCGTACGGCGGTGATCTCGGCGCCGAGCGCGCGCAGCCAGGGCGGCAGCATCGGACCGAGCGCGTCCCTGATGAGTCCGTCGTGCGGGAGCCCCTCGCCGAGCAGTTCGTCGCCCAGGATCAGGACTTCGGCGCGGGGGCGGGGGACGACGGTGACGGTGTCGTATCCGGCGGCCGCGGCGAGGCCGAGGACGGCCGGGGTGGCCAGGGTGCCGACGGGCAGCAACTGGTCGCCGCTGCGGCACTCCTGGCCGCGCGGGCGGATGTCCTGTCCGTGCACCACCTCGCGGGTGGGGTGCAGGCGCCCCTGGGTGTCGAGACGGCCGTGCTCGCTGCGCAGGACCGCCGTGCTGTCCGCCGGGACCCGGGCACCGGTGGCGATGCGGACCGCCTCGCCGTCGGTGAGCGGCTCGGGCTGCGCCTGCCCGGCCAGCACGCCGACGTCGCGTACGTCCCAGGGGCCGGGACCGGCGACCGCCCAGCCGTCCATGGCGGAGGTGTCGAAGGAGGGCAGGTCGGTGAGGGCGTCCAGCGGGGCGGCGAGGGCCAGGCCGAGGGCGTCGGCCAGGGGCACGGAGACGGGGGCGCGGCGGCCACCGGACCGGGCGGCGCGGGCGGCGGTCTCGCGTGCCTGCGGCC
Source organism: Streptomyces sp. NPDC051987 (assembly GCF_040680735.1). NCBI lineage: Bacteria > Bacillati > Actinomycetota > Actinomycetes > Kitasatosporales > Streptomycetaceae > Streptomyces > Streptomyces sp. NPDC051987. The sequence continues at coordinate 183,628 of NZ_JBFAXI010000005.1, forward strand.
AGGGGGTGGCGCGGTGGCGGTGCGCCGGCAGTCCGCCGTGGGCGGCCTCGCCGAGGCTCTCCTCGCCGTGGGGGTGCCCGGCGCGGGGGGCGGGGGTGGAGGTGGGGGCCGCGTCCTGCCGGGGCTGCCTGGGCTCTCTCACGAGGGCGAGCGCCTCCTCGACGTCGAGGTCGTCGTCGGTGTCCGCGGCGGCGGGCGCACCGGCCCGGGTCCGGGGGGCGGTCACCGGCCGGGCCCGGGAGAAGAGGTGCCGGAGCCCGGCCCTTGGGCGGAACCCGTCCCTTCGGCGGAACCCGTCCCTTCGGCGGAACCCGTCCCTTCGGCGGAACCCGTCCCTTCGGCGACGGCCTGGCCGCCTGTGGAGGGCTGCCCGCCGTCTGAGGGCTGCCCACCGGCGGAGGACTGCCCCTCGGTGGAGGGCTTCGTCTCCTCCGCCCAGCGCGCGGCCAGCGCGGCGGCCTTGTGGGCCGCCTCGGCCACCGCCTCGGGGCCGCCCTCGGCCTGCGCGGCCGCGTAGCCGACGAGGAAGGTGGTCAGCGGGGCGGCCGGGCGGTCCACGCCGTGCGCGGCGTCCCTGGCCAGGTCGAGCAGGAGGCGGATGTCGACGTCCAGGTCGATGCCCAGTTCGTCCTTGACTGCGGAGATCCATTCGTCCAACACGTGCCCATGCTCCCTGATGCGTGCCCTGGCGGCGGCGATGTCGTCCCAGGTGTCGCAGTCGAAGGACGCGCGGGGGTCCGGGACGCGGGTGAGGTTCAGCGCGGCGGTGAGGCGCCGCAGGGGGAGGCCGGTGAGACCCCGGTCGCCCTCGGCGAGGGCCGCCAGCGTGTGGCGCAGCGCCGCCGTCCGGTAGGCCGCCACGAGGGGTTGGTCCCTGCCGTCGGCATCGGTGAGCAGCGCCGCGTCCGCGCCGGAGGTGTGCAGGACCGACAACAGGCGCCGCACCGTCGCCTCGTGGAGGAACGGGAGGTCGGCGGAGAGGACGACCGCGCAGGCGGCCGTGGTGTGGCGCAGGCCGGCGTCGAGCGCGGCGACCGGGCCGCCGCCAGGGGGATCCTCGCGGGTCCAGTGGACCGGGCGGGAGGTGGGGCGCGGGGCTGCCACGACGACGGTCCGCCGGGCGCCGGCGCAGGCCGCGAGGACGCGGTCGAGGAGGGGGCGGCCGCCCACCCGGACGGAGGGCTTGTCGGTGCCGCCGAGGCGCCTCGCGGCACCGCCGGCCAGCACGACCGCGTCGTAGGGGGGTGGGTCGGTGGCGGTCACCTCTCGAGTATGGGGGGCGTTCTGATCACGTGGAACCGGTGGGAGGCGCGGGACGGGCAGGGTGCGGTTGCCTGCGCCTGAGCGGCGGGGCTGTGGCGGTCGTGCGCCTCGCGGGCCCGGCGGGGGCTTCTCGCGCGGTTCCCCGCGCCCCTGGGAGCGCGCTGCGGTCAGAGTGTCCTGAGAAGCACCGTCGGGTTCTCCACGCAGTCGGCCACGTACCTCAGGAACCCTCCCGCCGTGCCGCCGTCGCAGACCCGGTGGTCGAAGGTGAGGGAGAGCTGGACGACCTGACGGACCGCCAGCTCGCCCTCGTGCACCCAGGGTTTCGGGACGATCCGGCCCACGCCCAGCATCGCCGCCTCGGGGTGGTTGATGATCGGGGTGGAGCCGTCGACGCCGAAGACGCCGTAGTTGTTGAGGGTGAAGGTGCCGCCGGTGAGTTCGGCGGGGGTGAGGGTGCCGGCGTGGGCCGCCTCGGTCAGCCGGGCGAACTCCGCTGTCAGCGACTCGGCGTCGCGGGTGTGGGCGTCCTTGACGACGGGGACGACCAGGCCCCGGTCGGTCTGGGCGGCGAAGCCGAGGTGGACGTGGTCGAGCCGGACGATCTCGCGGGCCTCGGCGTCGACGTACGAGTTCAGCTCGGGGTGGCGGGCCAGGGCCGCGGTGCAGATCCGGGCGAGGAGCGCGAGGAGCGAGATCCTCGGGCCCCGCGCCGCGTTCATCGCGGTGCGCGCGCGCATCAGCTCGGTCGCGTCGGCGTCCACCCAGCAGGTCGCGTCGGGGATCTCCCGGCGGCTGCGGGAGAGCTTGTCGGCGACCGCGCCCCGGATGCCCTTGAGGGGCGTGCGGGTGCCCGCGGGGGCGGTCGAGGTGGTGGGCGGGGCGGTCGGCGGGTTCTTGAGGGTGGTGGCGGTGCGGGCCGCGCCCACCCGCAGGGCGTCCTCGACGTCGGCCCGCAGGATCAGCCCGTCGGGGCCCGAGCCGGACAGCCCGCGCAGGTCCAGGCCGTTGTCCCGGGCGAGGCGGCGGACCAGGGGGGAGATCACCGGGACGGGGCCGTCGGTGAGCGCGGTGGGCGGTGCGGGCTCCTGCGCGGGCGGCGCCGTCACCGTGGTGGCGGCGGGCCGCGCGGGTTCCGGGGCGGTGCCCGGGTCGGCCGCGCCGTCGGCCCGCTCCGTCACGGTGTGGCGGACCCGGCGGCGACGCGCCGGAGGCGTCCCCGTCCCGTATCCCACCAGGACGTTGCCGGAGCCCTCCGCCTCGGGGACGGTGGTGGCCTCGCCGACGGCGACCGTCAGGAGCGGGGCGCCGACGGGCAGTTCGGTGCCCTCCTCGCCGAAGCGGGCGGTGACCACACCGCCGTAGGGGCAGGGCACCTCGACCATCGCCTTGGCCGTCTCGACCTCGACGACCGGCTGGTCGATCGCGACGACCTCGCCGACCTGGACCAGCCAGGTGACGATCACCGCCTCGGTGAGCCCCTCCCCGAGGTCGGGCAGTTTGAACTCCAGCACCTGTGCCATCAGCCCTCGGCCTCCCACTGCAGACGCGCCACCGCGTCCAGGATGCGGTCGATGCCGGGCAGGTGGTGGCGCTCCAGCATCGGCGGCGGGTAGGGGATGTCGAACCCGGCCACGCGCAGCACCGGTGCCTCCAGGTGGTGGAAGCAGCGCTCGGTCACGCGGGCCGCGATCTCCCCTCCCGGGCCGCCGAACCCGCCCGACTCGTGTACGACGACCGCGCGCCCGGTGCGCCGTACCGACGCGCAGACCGTTTCGTCGTCGAACGGCACCAGGGAGCGCAGGTCGACGACTTCCAGGTCCCAGCCCTCCGCCTGGGCGGCCTCGGCGGCTTCGAGGCAGACCGGTACGGACGGTCCGTAGCTGACGAGCGTGGCGCTGCGCCCGGTTCGGCGCACCACCGCGCGGCCGATGGGTTCGACGTCCGCCGGGTGCTCGGGGTTCCAGGTGTCCTTGGACCAGTACAGGCGCTTGGGTTCCAGGAAGACGACCGGGTCGTCGGAGGCGATGGCCCGGCGCAGCAGGCCGTAGGCGTCGGCGACGGTCGCGGGGGTGACGACGTGCAGGCCGGGGGTGGCCATGTAGTAGGCCTCGGAGGAGTCGCTGTGGTGCTCGACGCCGCCGATGCCGCCGCCGTAGGGGATGCGGACGGTGATCGGGAGGGGCATCCGGCCGCGGGTGCGGTTGCGCATCCGGGAGACGTGGCTGACGAGCTGCTCGAAGGCGGGGTAGGCGAAGGCGTCGAACTGCATCTCCACGACCGGGCGCAGCCCGTACATGGCCATGCCGACGGCGGTGCCGAGGATGCCGGCCTCGGCGAGCGGGGTGTCGGTGCAGCGGGCCTCGCCGAACTCCTTGGCGAGGCCGTCGGTGACCCGGAAGACCCCGCCGAGGGTGCCGACGTCCTCGCCCATGACGTGCACGGCGGGGTCGGCGGCCATGGCGTCGCGCAGCGCGCGGGTGAGTGCCTGTGCCATGGTGGCGGGCTTGACGGCGACGGTCGTCATCGCGGCCCGCCTTCCTGGTCCTGCTGCTCGGCCGCCAGCTCGGCGCGGAGCAGGGCGCGCTGTTCGCGCAGTTGGGTGGTGGTCTCGGCATACACCTGGTCGAAGAGGTGCATGGGGTCGAGGTCGGGGTCGCGGTTCATGCGGGCGCGCAGGTCGGCGGCCATGGTCTCGGCGTCCTCGCGGGCGCGCCGGACGGTGTCCTCGTCGAGAAGTCCGCGGGCGGTCAGTTCGCGCTCCAGCAGCAGGATCGGGTCGTGGTCGCGCCAGGCGTCGACCTCGGTGTCGCCGCGGTAGCGGGTGGCGTCGTCGGCGTTGGTGTGGGCGTCGATCCGGTAGGTCACGGCCTCGACCAGGGTCGGGCCGCCGCCTTCGCGCGCGTGCCGTACGGCGGCGGCGAGGGCCTCGTGCACGGCGGCCGCGTCGTTGCCGTCGACCAGGCGGCCCGGCATGCCGTATCCGACGGCCTTGTGGGCCAGGGAGGGGGCGGCGGTCTGCTTGGCGAGCGGGACGGAGATGGCGAAGCCGTTGTTCTGGACCAGGAAGACGACCGGGGCCTGCCAGACGGCGGCGAAGTTCAGGGCCTCGTGGAAGTCGCCCTCGCTGGTGCCGCCGTCGCCGACCATGGCGAGCGCGACCACGTCGTCGCCCTTGAGGCGGGCCGCGTGGGCGAGGCCGACGGCGTGCGGGAGCTGGGTGGCGAGCGGGGTGGAGAGGGGGGCCACGCGGTGGGCGTAGGGGTCGTAGCCGGTGTGCCAGTCGCCGCGCAGCAGGGTGAGCGCCTCGACGGGGTCCACGCCCCGGGCGATCACCGCGAGGGTGTCCCGGTAGCTGGGGAAGAGCCAGTCGCGTTCCTCGAGGGCGAGGGCGGCGGCGACCTCGCAGGCTTCCTGGCCGGTGCTGGAGGGGTAGACGGCGAGGCGGCCCTGTTTGGTGAGGGCGGTCGCCTGGGCGTTGTACCTGCGGCCGCGCACCAGCTGGGTGTACAGCAGGCGCAGCAGCTCCGGATCGGCCTCGGCGGCCGCCTCCGTCCCGAGGACGCGGTACGGGCGCTCGTCGGGCAGCAGCGGCGCCGGGTCCGTCCGGGGCTGCCAGGCGGGCGGCGGGGAGGGGCGGTACGCGCCGCGCTGCTCCATGACCGTCATGACGGCACCTCCTTGTGGGGGTGGCTGGGAGACAGGTCGCTGGTGACCCGTCCCACCTACCGATTGTTCGGTCGATGGCACATTTTGGCTACAGGCGGCTCCGGGCTGTGGACAAACGGTTCTCCACAACCTGGAATGAACGCAGTACGTCCATGGCAGGAAGGCGGGGGGACATGGCACCTGAACAAATGGCCCAGGGCCCGCAGGATCACGCCGCGCTGCCGCCCGCGCGCCCTCTGGACGCCATTGATCAGGACATCCTGCAGATCCTCCAGGCGGACGGCCGGGCGTCGATACGGTCGGTCGCCGAACGCGTGCACGTCTCGCGCGCCAACGCCTACGCCCGTATCAACCGGCTCATCGAGGACGGGGTGATCCGCGGTTTCGGCGCCCGTGTGGACCATGAGCGGGCCGGCCAGGGCACCTCGGCCTACATCACGCTGAAGATCGTCCAGAACAGCTGGCGCACGGTCCGCGAGCAGTTGCGGCAGCTGCCCGGCGCCTCCCACATCGCCCTGGTGGGCGGGGACTTCGACGTGCTCCTGCTGGTGCACACGCCCGACAACCGGGCACTGCGCGAGCTGGTGCTGACCCGGCTCCAGGCCATCCCCGAGGTGCTCAGCACCCGCACGCTGCTGGTCTTCGAGGAGGAGGACCTGGAGCCGCAGAGCTGAGGTCAGTGCGCGCGCAGCCCGGCGAAGGCCAGCCGGACGACCGCGTCGGACACCTCGCGGGCGCTCGCGCCGCGCCCGTCCGGGCGGTACCACTCCACGATCGAGTTGACCATGCCGAAGACCAGCCGGGTCGCGAGACGCACCTCGACGTCACCGCGTATGTCCCCCTCGGCCGCGGCCGCCTTGAGCAGGTCGGCCACCCGGTGGTCGAAGTCCCGGCGCCGCTCCAGCGCCCACCGCTCGGTGCCGGTGTTGCCGCGCACCCGCAGCAGCAGCGTCACGTACGGCAGTTCGGCGATCAGCACCTCGACCATGCGCCGCACGACGTGTTCGAGGCGGTCGGCGGCGGGGCCCACGCGCGCGTGCTCCTCGTCGAGGATCCCGAACAGGCCGTCCAGGGCGCGGCTGACCGAGCGGCGCAGCAGCTCCTCCTTGCCGGAGACGTGGTGGTAGATGGACGACTTCGAGATGCCGGCGGCCTTGGAGAGGTGCTCCATGGAGGTGCCGTCGTAGCCGCGCTCGTTGAACACCTGGACGGCCACCGAGAGCAGGGTCTCCGGGGTGTAGGTGTCGCGCTTGGCGGTCGTCATGACGCGCCCTCCCGCTTCTCGGTGGCGTAGGCGTGGCGGTAGAGCGCGAGGGAGGGCGCGTAGCGGCCGCTCGGATCGCGCAGGTGCAGGTCGTCGAGGAGGTCGTAGGCGAAGTCACGGCCGAGGCGGCGGCTCCACTCGAAGGGGCCGAGCGGGTAGTTGACGCCCAGGCGCATCGCGGTGTCGATGTCCTCCTCGGTGGCGACGCCCTTGGCGACGGCGTCGTGCGCGAGATCGACGATCCGGGCGACCGTGCGGGCGACGATCATGCCGGGGACGTCCCCGATGACGCTGACCTTCTTGCCGAGCGCCTGGAAGAGACCGACGGCCTCGCTGAGCGTCCTGGGCAGGGTGTCGTGTCCGGCGGACAGGGCGATCCGGGTGGCGCGGCGGTAGTCGAGGGCGAGGTCGAAGTAGACGACGTCCCGGAACTCCACCGAGGTCTGGCCGTCGGCGAGGACCAGCTGGCCGCCGCTGGGCAGCACCAGGCGGGTGCCGTGGTCCTCGTCCTCCTCGCGGACCTGGATGCCCGCCTCGCGGATCATCGCGAGCACCTCGGCCGCGGGTCCCAGACCGCCCTCGGCGACGACGTAGGCGGGCCGTTCGGCGGGCTCGGCGGTGTGCGGCTCGGCGGCCTCGGCGCCGTCCGCGTAGTCGTACCAGCCGTGACCGGTCTTGCGGCCCAGCCTGCCGGACTCGACCAGCCGGCGCTGAGCCAGCGAGGGGGTGAAGCGGACGTCCTGGAAGAACGCCTGCCACACGGAGTGCGTGACGGACTCGTTGACGTCCTGGCCGATCAGATCGGTCAGTTCGAAGGCGCCCATCCGGAAGCCGCCGCACTCGCGCAGCACCGCGTCGATGGTGGCCGGGTCGGCGGCCTGCGCCTCGTAGACCGCGAAGGCCTCGGCGTAGAAGGGCCGGGCGATCCGGTTGACGATGAAACCGGGGGTGTCCGCGCAGGCGACCGGGGTCTTGCCCCAGGAGCGGGCGGTCTCGAACGCGCGCGTGGCCGACGTGACGTCGGTGGCGAACCCGGAGACGACCTCCACCAGCGGCAGCAGCGGGGCCGGGTTGAAGAAGTGCAGGCCGACCAGGCGAGAGGCGTTGCGCAGGGCACCGCCGATGGCCGTCACCGACAGGGAGGAGGTGTTGGTGGCGAGCAGGCAGTCCTCGCCGACGATGTCCTCCAGGGCCCGGAACAGCTCCTGCTTGGCCTCCAGCCGCTCCAGGACGGCCTCCAGGACCAGCGCGCAGTCGGCGAACTCGGTGAGCTCACCGGCGGGCAGCAGCCGGGCGCGGGCGGCGTCCCGGGCGGCGGCCGTCATCCGGTCCTTCTCGACGAGCCGGTCGAGGCGGGCGACGATCGCGGCGGCCGCCTCCCCGGCCCGCCCGGGGACGGTGTCGTACAGCCGCACCGGGTGGCCCGCGACGAGTGCGACCTGGGCGATGCCCTGGCCCATGGTGCCGGTGCCGACGACTCCCACGGTGCTGCTGAGGTCGAGTGCTGTCATGTGCGCGATCCTCCCGCACGGTGTTTTCCACAGATGCGGCAGGCCCCCTTGTCCCGACCGATCGTTCGGTTACTCTAACTCTGTCCGGTCGTTTCCGCCCAGGTCATGAGCTTCAAGGGGAGCTCATCAGACGAGGAGTTGGTCCCGCATGACCGCCGAACTCACCGCGCCCGAGCTGATCGCCAAGCACCGGCCCACGCTTGACCAGGCGCTGGAGGCGATCCGCACGCGCGCGTACTGGTCCCCCCACCCCGAGCACCCGAAGGCCTACGGCGAGCACGGCAGCCTGGACGCGGCGGCGGGCAAGGCCGCCTTCGACGCCCTCCTCGGCACCCGCATCGACCTCGGTCAGCCCGGCACCGACGACTGGACCGGCGGCGAGGTCTCCCCGTACGGCATCGAGCTGGGCGTGACCTACCCGCACGCGGACGTCGACACACTGCTGCCCGCCATGCGGGCCGGGCAGCACGCGTGGCGCGACGCGGGCGCGGAGGTGCGCGCGGTGGTGTGCCTGGAGATCCTCAAGCGGATCAGCGACCGGACGCACGAGTTCGCCCACGCGGTCATGCACACCAGCGGCCAGGCGTTCATGATGGCGTTCCAGGCGGGCGGCCCGCACGCCCAGGACCGCGGCCTGGAGGCGGTGGCCTACGCCTACGCGGAGCAGGTCCGCACCCCCGGCACGGCCGAGTGGAGCAAGCCGCAGGGCAAGCGGGACCCGCTCGCGCTGACCAAGACGTTCACCCCGGTCCCGCGCGGCATCGCGCTGGTCATCGGCTGCAACACCTTCCCGACGTGGAACGGCTACCCGGGCCTGTTCGCCTCCCTCGCCACCGGCAACGCGGTCCTGGTGAAGCCGCACCCGCGCGCGGTGCTGCCGCTGGCCCTCACCGTGCAGGTCGCCCGCCAGGTCCTCACCGAGACCGGCTTCGACCCGAACCTGGTGGCGCTGGCGACCGAGCACCCCGGCGAGGGCATCGCCAGGACGCTCGCGACCCGCCCGGAGATCCGGATCATCGACTACACCGGCTCGACCGCCTTCGGCGACTGGCTGGAGGCCAACGCCCGGCAGGCGCAGGTATACACCGAGAAGGCCGGTGTCAACACGGTCCTGGTCGAGTCGACCGACGACTACCAGGGCATGCTCGCCAACCTGGCCTTCTCGCTCTCCCTCTACAGCGGCCAGATGTGCACCACCCCGCAGAACCTGCTGATCCCCCGCGACGGCATCCGCACCGAGGCGGGCCCGAAGACGTACGACGAGGTGGTCGCCGACCTCGCCCGCGCGGTCGACGGCCTGCTCGGCGACGACGCCCGGGCGAACGCGCTGCTCGGGGCGATCGTCAACCCCGACGTCAAGGCCCGCCTGGAGGCCGCCGCCGGGCTCGGCGAGGTCGCCCTCGCCTCCCGGGAGATCACCAACCCGGAGTTCCCGGGCGCGGTCGTGCGGACCCCGGTGATCGTCAAGCTGGACGGCGCCAAGCCCGACGACGAGGCGGCGTACATGAGCGAGTGCTTCGGCCCGGTCTCCTTCGCCGTCGCCGTCGACTCCGCCACCGACGGGGTGGAACTGCTGCGGCGGACGGTCCGCGAGAAGGGCGCGATGACGGTCGGCGCGTACACGGTCGACGCCGACGTGGAGCGCGCGGTGGAGGAGGTCTGCCTGGAGGAGGCGGCCCAGCTGTCGCTGAACCTGGTGGGCGGGGTGTACGTCAACCAGACGGCCGCCTTCTCCGACTTCCACGGCTCGGGCGGCAACCCGGCGGCGAACGCCGCGCTGTGCGACGGGGCGTTCGTGGCGAACCGGTTCCGGGTGATCGAGGTGCGACGCGAGTCGTAGCCGACGCGGGGTTCGGGCGAGGTTTCCTGTTCCGCCGCGACGGCGCTCCGCCGCGGCGGACGGTGGCGTGGCCGGTGCGGCGCCGTCGGGCTGCTCGCGCCGTTCCCCTCGCCCCTGTCGGGGCGCTCCGGTGCCCCCTCCTAGAAAGCACTCCAGTGATACAGCGTCATCGCCACGCTGGTCGCAAGGTTGTAGCTGCTCACCTGGGGGCGCATCGGCAGGCGCAGGAGGTGGTCGGCTCGGGCGCGCAGGCCGGCGGAGAGTCCCGTCCGCTCCGAGCCGAAGGCGAGGATCGCGTCGTCGGGGAGTTTCGTCGCCCTGATGTCCTCGCCCTCCGGGTCCAGGGCGTACAGCGGACCCTGGGGCAGGTCGGACACCGTCAGGCGTTCCACCGCCGTGGCGAAGTGGAGTCCCGCGCCGCCGCGGACGACCGTCGGATGCCAGGGGTCGAGGGTTCCGGTGGTGATGACCCCGGTCGCCCCGAAGCCGGCCGCCAGGCGGATCACCGCGCCCGCGTTGCCCAGGTTGCGCGGCTCGTCCAGGACCACGATCGGGGCCGTCCGCGGGACGCGGGCCAGCTCACGCAGGTTGGCCTCGCGGGACGGCCGTACGGCCAGGGCGGCCACGGCCGTGGGGTGCGGGCGCGGGACGAGGGACGCGTACGTCCGTACCGGCACCTCCGTCAGCAGCGCGGCCAGCGCCTCCGCGACGTCCGGCGCCAGTTCCCGCGCCAGCGCCAGCGCCGCCGCCCGGTCCGCCGTGACCGCCACCGGCACCTGCGCGCCGAAGCGCAGCGCGTGCTTGAGGGCGTGGAAGCCGTCGAGGAGGACGGCGGAACCGGCCATCCGCGCCCAGTGTTCCAGGGGGTCGGTCATGCCCCGAAGCCTACGCGGGGCTGCTCGTCGGCCTCCGGGAAGCGCTGGACCGGCGGCTCGGGGTGGCTGCGGCGGACCACCCGGTCACGCGCGCGTGCCGCCCAGCCGCCGAGCCGGTGCAGGAAGGACGTCGGCAGGAAGACGGAGTCCGCGGCGATCATGGCCAGCGAGAAGAAGGGCAGGCCCAGGACGACGGCGATCACCGCGTGCTCGGTCATCATCGCGGCCAGCAGCACGTTCTTGACCCGCCGGTTGAACAGCGTGAACGGGAAGGCGACCTGCACGATGACCGTCCCGTAGGTCACCAGCATCACCAGCGTGCCGTGCGCGGACAGCAGGTCGGCGAGGGCCGGCCAGGGCGAGAAGTAGTCCAGGTGGAGCGGGTAGTAGACGGCGGTGCCGTCCTGCCAGCGGGAGCCCTGGATCTTGTACCAGCCGGCGGTGGCGTAGATCAGGCAGGCCTCGGCCATGATCACGAACAGGGCCCCGTTGTGCAGGATGTCGGCGATGACGTCGAGCAGGATCCTGGGCTCGGACGTGCGCGCCCAGCGGCCGGCCGCCCACCACAGGGCGGCGCTCGCCCAGGCCGCCCACAGCAGGGCCGGGATCAGCCAGCCGCCGCCGGTGCGGCCGGTGAGCACCGCCGTCAGCAGGACGAGACCCGACACCGCCCACAGGACGGGGCCCGCACGGTCGGGGGCGACGCGTTCGCCACGCGCGCGTGCGGCACTCGCACGGGCGGCCCTGCGCGCGTCCAGGGACCACACCTGGCCGCAGCGCGTGAACACCAGGTAGATGGACATCAGGTGCAGCACGTTGTCGCCGCCGTCGCCCACGAAGACGCTGCGGTTCTGCAGGGACAGCACACCGACCATGAACAGCAGGGACGTGGCGCGGGTGTGCCAGCCCAGCAGGAGCAGGGCGGCGGCGACCACGGCGAGGAAGTAGCAGATCTCGAAGAAGGCCGGGCTGTCGGAGGCCAGCAGCGCCGTGAAGGCGTGGTTGTCGGCGGTCAGCTGGTGGGCGAGGCCGAAGCTCCAGGGGGCGTCGGGGCCGTACAGCTCCTGGCGGTGCGGGTACTCGCGCAGCAGGAACAGCAGCCAGGTGGCGGCGAAGCCGATGCGGACGACGGCCGTCTGGTACGGGCCGAGGGCCGCCTCGGTGACCCGGGCGATGGCCCGGGACAGGGACAGGGCCAGTCGGTTCACCGCACACCGCCGTTCGCCTCGTCCGCCGGGACCGTCCACCAGGGCAGCACCCGGTAGACGGGGGTGTCGGACGCCTTCTCACCGCTCCAGTCCGGTGGCGGCACGTTGGTGGTGCTGGAGCGCACCTGGACCCGCTCGATGGTGCCCTTCCGGCTCGTGGGGTCCCCCGCGTACATGCGCAGCACGGCGATCCGGCGCAGGTACTGCTCGGACAGGGAGCCGCGCAGGCCGATCGGGCGGTTGTCGGTGCCGTGCGTGGTGGTGAAGAAGTCCCAGGCCCGACGCAGCTCGTTCTGCACGGTGTGGCTGGGCAGCAGGCTGCCGTCGATCGCCCTGCCGTCCTGTGCGGACAGGTCGTTCCAGCCGGTCGTGGTCGTGCTGCCGTCCGGCATCAGCACGTCGGCGCGTACCTGCACGGCGATGTTCTGCTGCAGCGGGTTCGGCGCGAAGAGCTTCCAGTTCTGTTCGAACTCCGGGTACACCCATTCCTCGATCGCCTTGCCGTGCTGCTTGGTCAGCGTGTTCGCCGGCGCCACGCTCAGGAACACCATCCCCAGGTGCACGCAGGCGGCGACGGCGACCAGGGCGAGGGCGAGGGCCGCGCCGGCCTGGTACCGCAGGGAGAGGGCGGCGACGCCGGTGCGGGGCACGGCGGGGGACTCCGCCGACTGGGCCGGAAGGACGAGCGGCGCGGACGGGACCGGTGGGGAAGCCGTGACCGGTGGGGAAGGCGGGCTCGGTGGGGGAGGCGGGCCCGTGGGTGGGGACGGCGGGCCCGGTGGGAACGGCGGGGCGGACTCCGGTTCCGCGCGCGTTCCACCGGGGCTGTCCGGCCCGTGCCGGGCGTCGGCGCCCTCGTCGTACGCGTCGTCCATGCCGCCCCGTTCCCCGATCCCGCCACGCCGTCCGGTCGGCCGATCCGCCCGGTGTGCCGCTGTCGGGCACCCGCACGGAACGGTACTCAGCACCGGCCGCCGGGCGCAGCCCCGCGGGCGAGGCCGGCAGCGTGGCCATCGCCACTCCGGGCGAGGCCGCCGACCCGCCCGCCCCGGCGCACGGAGCCACGGCGGCCGATATCACCCCAGGTCACACGGCACACGTGTGCGGGCCCGCAGGCCGCGCCCCGAGCGTTGTCCACAGGTCGCGGCCGACGTTGTCCACAGGGGTTGATCACACGCACCGGCCCGGCCACCATGGGAATGGCCGGAACCGAACGATCGGACGGGGCGAGAGGGTCAGGCGGTCGCGGTCCGGGAGTGCAGCATGCGGCGAACGCCGTCCGCGCGTTCCAGGAGGGTGTTGCGGACCACGGGGGCCGCTTCCCGGGCCGTCTGCCGGGCCCTCTCGATGTACGCGTGGTCGACGCCGTACGACGGAAAGAGATGGGAGGCGTAGGTCATCGCCGGGATCATGCCGCCCTGGTGCAGCTGGGGGACGGCGGCGAGGTAGCGCTCGGCGTAGGGGGCGAGCTGGGCGTCCTGACCGGGGCGCCAGAAGGCGGCCGCCACCGCGAAGACCGCCGCGACGGGCACCTCGCGGTCCACCGCCAGCCGCCGCCAGACCTCGTCCTTCGCCGCCGGGTCGGGGAGGGCGGCGCGGACGGTGAGGGCGCGGACCCAGGCGTCCGGGTCGGGGTCGCGTTCGAGCAGGGCGGCGGACCGGGCGGTGGTGTCGCCGCCGAGTTCGGCCTCCCGGACGAGGGCGCGCCAGTGCAGGTCGACGTCGTCACCGGCCTGCTCGCGGAGCCAGGCCAGGTCCTCGGCGCCGGTCGCGGTGCGGGCGAGGCCGCGCAGGGCGACCTGGCGGCGGCCCGGGTCGGCGGCGAGCCTCCGGCAGACCGCGGCCACGGCCCGGGTCAGTGCGGGGCGTTCGGCGGTGGGGGCCCAGAGTTCGGCGATGTTGATGACGAGCGTGAGGTAGGGCTCGATCACGGCGTCGGAGGTCTCGGCCGCGAGGACCTCGGTAAGGCAGCGTCCGGCCTCGGCCGCCGTGGCCTCGCCGGCCGTGAGCATGTCCCAGACGGTGGCCGCGGCCGTGCCCCGGGAGATGGCGGTGGGCAGCTGGGCCGCCGCGCGGAAGAAGGTGTCCCGGGTGGTGGGGTCCGGGCGGGTGATGGCGAAGGTGAGGTCGTCGTCGTTGATCAGGAGGAGGTCGGAGGTGGCGGGCAGACCGGTGACGGGGGTACGGACCTCGGACACCTCGACGCGGACCAGCGCGGTGCGCCGCAGGGCGTCGCCGGCCCGGTCGTACGCGCCGACCGCCAGGACCTGGGGGCGCGGGTCGCCGTCGGCGACCAGGGTGACGGTGCCGCCGTCGCGCTCCAGCGTGAAGCGGTCGGTGCCGGCGGTCTCCAGCCACGCCTTGCGCCAGGCGGCCAGGTCGCGGCCACTGGCCTCGGCGAGGGCGTCGATCAGGTCCTGGAGGGTGGTGGTGCCCCAGGCGTGACGGGCGAAGTAGGCGGCCATGCCGGTGCGGAAGAGGTCCTCGCCGACGTAGGTCATCAGCTGCTGGAGGACGGAGGCGCCCTTGGGATAGGTGATGTTGTCGAAGATCGACGCGGCCTGGGCGACGTCGTGGATGGGCTGGTGGATCGGGTGCGACACCGGGCCCTGGTCGGAGAGGTACGCCTTGACCTTGCCGCCGAGGAGGTGGCCGGCCCAGGCGTCGGTGTGGCGGGTGGCGCCCTCGGCGGCCCAGTGGCAGGCGAACTCGGCGAAGGCCTCGTTCAGCCAGAGGTCGTCCCACCAGCGCATGGTCACGATGTTGCCGAACCACATGTGCGCCATCTCGTGCAGCAGCACCACCGCGAGCAGCTCGCGCTCGGCAGGCGTCGGCGTGGCCCGCCGCAGGAAGCCGTCGGACCAGGTCACACAGCCGTAGTTCTCCATCGCGCCGCCGAACTCGGGCATGAAGACCTGGTCGTACTTGCGCTGCGGGAACGGCATGGCGAACGCCTCGGCGTAGAAGGCGAGACCCTGGCGGGTGAGGGTGAAGATCTCGTCGGCGTCGCGTTCCAGGACCTCGGCGAGCGAGCGGCGGGCGTAGACGCCGAGGTCGTGGCCATCGGCCTCGCGGCGGATCTCGTGGAAGGGGCCGGCGTTGACGACGGTGTTGTACACGGACAGCGGCGGGGTGTCCGGGAAGCTCCAGCGGCGGGCCGCGCCCTGCTCCTCGATCCGCGGGTCACCGGAGTTGCTGAGGACGGTCCAGGCGGCCGGGGCCGTGACCGTGAAGGCGTGCGGGGCCTTGAGGTCGGGCTGGTCGAAGCAGGCCCAGACGAACCGGGCCTCGTCGGGCTCGAAGCTCGTCCAGACGTACACCTCGCCGTCGGCGGGGTCGGTGGCCTTGTGCACGCCTTCGCCGGTGGCCGTGTCGGCCTGGACGCTCTCGACACGCAGCACGTTCCGCGCGGCCAGACCGGGCAGCGGGATCCGGCCGTCGCCCGAGGGGGTGAGGGGGGTGCCGTTCAGGGTGGCGGCGCGCACCTCGGCCGCGCAGTCGACGAACGTCTCCGCGCCGGGTTCGGAACAGGTGAAGGTCACCGTGGAGACGCAGCGGATCTCCGGTCCGGCGGGCAGGGCCGTGAGGTCGAGGTCGACGTCGTACCGCTCGACCGTGATCAGCGCGGCCCGGCGCTCGGCCTCGGTTCGGGTCAGGCTGCGGATCCCCATGTGTCCTCCCTCGTGTGTCCGTCCCCCGTCGGCGGACAGCGGCCGTCAGCCTACGACGGGAGGAGCGGGTGATCGCAGGGTTTTCGGTTCCCTTCTTCTAGAACCTGTTCTATCTTGACGGACCGTCAGATGAGCGGGACCCGTCGGGAGGACAGGACCGTGGACTTCACCTTCACCGAGGAGCAGTTGGCGGCGGCCGAGGCGGCGCGGGGGGTGTTCGCCGGGGTGGCGCCGGACGCGGTGCCGAGCCCGGCGCTGACCACCGGGGCCGTGGCCGAGAACTTCGACCGGGAGCTGTGGGACAGGCTGGCGGACGCGGATCTGCTGAGCCTGCTGCTGGGCGAGGAGTACGGCGGGGCAGGCCTGGACGCCATCGCGCTCTGCCTGGTGCTGCGGGAGTCGGCGAAGGTGCTGGCCAGGGTGCCGCTGCTGGAGCACAGCGCGGCTCTGGCGACCGTACAGCGGCACGGGGCGGCGCCGTTGCGGGACCGGCTTGCGGCGCGGGCGGGCCGGGGCGAGCCGGTGCTGACCGTCGCCGGAAGCGGGCGCACCGGCCACGACCCGGCGGAGCTGGCGGTGACCGCGCGGCAGGACGGGGACGGCTGGGTCCTGGACGGGGTGCAGACGGCGGTGCCGTGGGTGTACGACGCCGATCTCGTCGTCGTACCGGCGCGCACCGCGGCCGACCGGAGCGTACTGGCGCTGGTGGCGCCGGAAGGTGACGGGGTCGTGGTCGCCGAGCAGGTGTCGACCAGTGGGGAGCGGCTCGGGGAGCTGCGGCTGGAGTCGGCGCGGGTCGAGGGGCGGGACGTGGTGGTGGCGGAGGGCGCCTGGGAGTGGCTGCGGGAGCTGCTGGTGACCGGGACCTGCGCGCTGGCGCTCGGCCTCGGTGAGCGGGTGCTGCGGATGACCAGCGAGTACGCGGCGAAGCGGGAGCAGTTCGGGTATCCGATCGCCACGTTCCAGGCGGTGGCCGTGCAGGCCGCCGACCGGTACATCGACCTGCGGGCCATGGAGGCGACGCTGTGGCAGGCGGCGTGGCGGATCGCGTCGGGGGCGGCCGGGGCGCTGCCGGCGGCCGCGGACGTGGCGGTGGCGAAGATCTGGGCGGCCGACGGGGTACGGCGGGTGGTGCAGACCGCGCAGCACCTGCACGGCGGGTTCGGGGCCGACACCGAGTACGCGCTGCACCGGTACCACGCCTGGGCCAAGCAGATCGAGCTGGCGCTCGGTGGGGCCGGGGTGCACGAGGAGGCCTTGGGAGATCTGCTGGCCGCGCATCCCCTGGGGTAGGGGACACGGAAGGGGAGTCGGTCGTGGGTGATCCGCCGGGCGGTGGGGGCTGGTCGCGCGGTTCCTCGCGCCCCTGACGGGGCGCTGCGGCACCGGCGCTGTCAGGCTCCCTCAGACCACGAATCCCGGCTCGCCCGTGTCCGTCACGACCTCGCGGCCCGCTGCCTGCCACACCTGCATGCCGCCGTCCACGTTCACCGCGTCGACGCCCTGCTGGACCAGGTACATCGTGACCTGGGCCGAGCGGCCGCCGGAGCGGCAGATGACGTGGACGCGGCCGTCCTGGGGGGCCGCCTCGGTGAGCTCGCCGTAGCGGGCCACGAACTCGCTGATCGGGATGTGCAGGGCGCCGGCGGCGTGGCCCGCCTGCCACTCGTCGTCCTCCCGGACGTCCAGCAGGAAGTCGCCGTCCTTGAGGTCCGCGACCTCGACCGTGGGCACACGTGCTGCGAAGTTCATGTCCCTGACGCTACCCGACCGGGACGGCGCGCTACTCCTGGGTCAGCAGGGCCGCCAGGTGCGCCTCGCGTTCGGTGACGTCGTTGCGGAGCCGCTCGGCGATCTCGTCGAGGAGGCCGTCGGGGTCGTCGGGGGCGAGCCGGAGGAGGCCGGCGATGGGGCCGTTCTCCAGTTCCTTGGCGACCAGGGCGAGCAGCTCCTTGCGCTCGGAGAGCCATTCCAGGCGGGCGTAGAGCTCCTCGGCGCGGCTCGGCCTGCGCTCCGGCGGGACCGGGCCGGCCGCCCACTCCTCCGCCAGCTCCCGCAGCAGCGTCTCGTCACCGCGGGCGTAGGCCGCGTTGACCCGGCTGAGGAACTCCTCGCGGCGCTCCTGTTCGGCCTCGTCCTGCACCAGGTCGGGGTGGGCCTTGCGGGCCAGCTCGCGGTAGAGCCGGCGGGCCTCCTCGCTGGGGCGGACCCGCTGCGGCGGCCTGACCTCCTGCTCGGTGAGCATGGCGACGGCCTCCGGGAACAGGCCGTCGCCGTCCATCCAGCCGTGCAGCAGCTCCTCGACACCGGGGATGGGCAGCACCCGGGCCCGCGCCTCCTCGGCGGCGCGGATGTCCTCGGGGTCGCCGGTGCGGGCGGCCTTGGCCTCGGCGATCCGCGCGTCCAGCTCCTCGATGCGGAGGTAGAGCGGGCCGAGCTTCTGTTCGTGCAGGCGCGAGAAGTTCTCCACCTCGACGCGGAAGGTCTCGACCGCGATCTCGTACTCGATCAACGCCTGCTCGGCGGCCCGCACGGCCCGCTCCAGCCGCTCCTCGGGCCGCGGTGCCTGGGACTGCTCAGCTTCCGGGGTCGTCACCCGACCAGCCTAGGGCCTGTCGCCGCCGGGGGTGGCCGGGACCCGCTCGGCGACCGGATCGACGCGGGCCACGGCCCGGTCCGCAGGCGCTCCTGAGCTCGGACCGTCCCGCGGGTCACACCCCGAGCTCCGCCGGTGTCCGGCCCGCCCGCACCGCGGTCACCAGGTCCTGGTGGTCCGCCTCGGTGCGGTCGGCGTAGGCCACCGCGAACGCGGCGATCGCCTCGTCCAGTTCCTCGTTCTTGCCGCAGTAGCCGGCGATCAGGCGCGGGTCGGCGCTGTGCGAGTGGGCGCGGGCCAGCAGGGCGCCGGTCATCCTGCCGTAGTCGTCGATCTGGTCGGGGGCCAGGGCGGCCGGGTCGACGCTGCCCTTGCGGTTGCGGAACTGGCGGACCTGGAAGGGGCGGCCGTCCACCGTGGTCCAGCCGAGCAGGATGTCGCTGACCACCTGCATCCGCTTCTGGCCGAGGACCACCCGGCGGCCCTCGTGGTCGACGGCCGGCGTCTCGAACCCGGCCGTGGCGAGATGGGGGACGAGCGCGGACGGACGGGCCTCCTTGACCTGGAGGATCAGCGGCTCGCCGCGGTGGTCGAGGAGGAGCACGACGTAGGACCGGGTGCCGACGCTCCCGGTGCCGACGATCCGGAAGGCGACGTCGTGCGGGGTGTGCCGGGCGAGCAGCGGGTGGCGGTCCTCGGAGAGCGTGGTGACGTAGTGCTCCAGAGCGGCGGTGACCGCCTCCGCCTCGGCGTCCGGGACCCGGCGCAGCACGGGCAGGGCGTCGACGAAACGGCGGCCGCCGTCCTCGGTGGGCTCGGTGGAGCGGGCCGCGAACCGGCCGCTGGTGTTGGCGCGGGCCTTCTCCGAGACCCGGCGCAGAGTGCCGAGCATGTCGTGGGCGTCGGAGTGGGAGACCAGCTCCTCGTCGGCGATCGCGTTCCACGCGTCCAGCACCGGGAGTCTGGCCAGCAGGCGCATGGTGCGGCGGTAGGCGCCGACCGCGTCGCCCGCGGCCGTGCGGCAGGTGTCCTCGTCGGCGCCCGCCTCCCTTCCGGCCAGCACCAGGGAGGCGGCGAGCCGCTTGAGGTCCCACTCCCAGGGGCCGAGCACCGTCTCGTCGAAGTCGTTCAGATCGATGACGAGGTCGCCGCGCGGGTCGCCGTACAGGCCGAAGTTGGCCGCGTGGGCGTCTCCGCAGATCTGGGTGGCGATCCTGGTCATCGGGGTGCGGGCCAGGTCGTGCGCCATCAGGCCGGCCGAGCCGCGCAGGAACGCGAACGGGCTCGCCGCCATCCTGCCGACCCTTATCGGGACCAGCTCCGGGATGCGGTCCCGGTTGGACTCCTCGACGGCGCGGACCGCGTCGGGACGGGAGGGGTCCAGCTCCAGGGCGGCGTGGCGGCGGCGCGGGACCGCCGAACGCAGCGCCTTGCCCTCCTCCTTGGGAGAGCCCTCCGAGGGCCACCGCGCGAAGCCCTTCGGCGCGGGCAGCTTGCGCCTGCCGGGCGCCCTCGGCTCGTCCCCCACGGTCACGTCGACCGCCTCCCCCGTACTCCACGCACGAACATCAACTCGTGGAGACGGTACAGGTGGGGGCCGAAACGCGTCAGACCCTGTGGACAAGCCCCTGTGGACAAGCACAAGCCCTGCGGGACCCCGGTGGGTTCCCTACCGTGACGCCCGCTGCGCCTCGACCACCTGCCGGACGGCCGGGCTGATGCCGGCGCGCCGCTGGGAGCGGGCCGCGAACTCCGGGAACTGGACGGCCAGGGCGCAGCGCAGCCGCAGTTCCAGCGGGGCGGCGTTGATCTCGGCCCGGTTCTCCTCGACGGCGCGCTGGACGGCGGCGGCCACGTCCTCGGGGGAGACGGTGCGCACGCCGCTCGGCACCTCGGCGCCGGTCGCGGCGAACATGCCGGCGTCGCGCACGAAGCCGGGCTGGACGAGCGAGACCCCGACGCCGGTGCCGTGCAGGTCCAGGCGCAGGCTGTGGGCGAAGCCCCGCAGGCCGAACTTGGACGCGGTGTAGAGAGAGGAGTACGGGGTGGCGGCCTTGCCGGACATCGAGCCGACGAGCGCCAGGTGGCCCCGCCCGCGCGCGACCATGCCGGGGGCGAGCAGCCGGGCCAGCAGGACGGGCGCGCTCAGGTTCACCGCGAGGGCGCGCTCGATCTGCGCGGGGGTGTAGTCGAGAAGGTCGCCGCTCGCGGGCAGGGCCGCGTTGGCCACCAGGATGTCGGTGTCCGGGCACTGTGCGGCGAGCCGGGCGACCGCTTCGGGGTCGGCGAGGTCGGCGGTCACCGGCCGGGCGCCGACCTCGCCGGCGAGGGCCGCCAGGGCCTCCGGGTGCCGTCCGGTCACGACCAGCCGCGCCTGGGCGCGGACCAGCCGGTGTGCCAGGGCACGCCCGATGCCGCCGGTCGCACCGGTCAGCAGAACTGTCGCTCCGGCGAGGTCCATCGGTGCCGCCTTCCGGTCGCCGCATTGCCAACTGAGGTTACCTCTCAGGCAACAATAGCCCTTGAGTGTTGGCAAATCAATTGCCAGAATGCTGTCAACACTGTTCGGCTCAGACGGCTCTCACAAGGTGGTCCTCGTGGAACAACGGGAAATCGGCAGGCTCGGCCGGAGCGTCTCGGTGATGGGGCTCGGCACCTGGCAACTGGGCGCGGACTGGGGGCAGGTGGACGAGGACGAGGCGCTGGCCGTCCTCGGCGCCGCCGTGGACGGCGGCGTCACACTCATCGACACCGCGGACGTCTACGGCGACGGCCGCAGCGAGCGGCTCATCGGCTCGTTCCTGCGCGGCCGCGGTGCGGAGCGCGCCGGCTCGCTGCTGGTGGCGACGAAGATGGGACGGCGCGCCCGCCAGGACCCGTCCGAGTTCACCCTGGACAACTTCCGTGCCTGGACGGATCGTTCCCGCGCCAACCTGGGCGTGGACACCCTCGACCTGGTCCAGCTGCACTGCCCGCCCACCCCGGTGCTCTCGGCCGACTCCGTGTACGACGCCCTGGACGTGCTGGTCGACGAGGGGCGGGTGGCCGCGTACGGGGTGAGCGTGGAGACCTGCGAGGAGGCGCTCAGCGCCATCGCCCGGCCCAACGTGGCGAGCGTGCAGATCATCCTCAACGTCTTCCGGCGCAAGCCCCTGGAGCGGGTGCTGCCGGCGGCCCGCGCGGCGGGCGTCGGCATCATCGCCCGGGTTCCGCTGGCCTCGGGGCTGCTGTCCGGCCGCTACCGGCGGGACACCGTCTTCCCGGCCGACGACCACCGCGCCTACAACCGGCACGGCGAGTCCTTCGACGTGGGCGAGACCTTCTCCGGCGTGGACTACGAGACGGGCGTCGAGGCGGCGGCGGAGTTCGCGGCCCTGCTGCCCGACGGCATGTCCCCGGCGCAGGCCGCGCTGCGCTGGCTGGTCCAGCAGCCCGGGGTGACCTCGGTGATCCCCGGCGCCCGCACTCCCCGGCAGGCCCGCGCCAACGCCGAGGCGGCGGCGCTGCCCGAGCTGCCCGACCTCACCCTGAAGGCGCTGGAGGAGCTGTACGACCGCCGGATCCGGGCCCAGGTGCACCACCGCTGGTGATCCGCCCCCGACACGGCGCGTGGCCCACGGGAACTCCCGTGGGCCCCGGTGCCGGCGAACGCCTCGGCGGCGTTGCCGGTGCACGATCCGAGGCTGCCCTGGTCCAGGACGGGGATGCGGACCGTGTGGACGGCGCTGGTG